>CAZHHJ010000006.1:0-41529 GCA_964531295.1 uncultured Syntrophomonas sp. | reverse complement strand
TGAAGAAGCATTGGCATGCACCGAAGGTGGAGCATTACATTTTGCCGAGTGATAATATGAAAATATTAATAGTAGAATCATCGTCAGTAGACCCATGGTACAATTTAGCTTTTGAAGAATACTTACTAAAATTTGTAGAGAAAAATCAAATAATCTTCTATTTATGGCAAAATAGCCCTACTGTTGTCATTGGCAGAAACCAAAATCCCTGGCAGGAATGCCATTGCTTCCTATTAGAGGAAGAAGGCGGCCACTTAGCTCGCAGATTATCTGGAGGCGGCGCAGTTTTTCAGGATTATGGGAATTTGAATTTTACTTTTGTGATGGATGCAAAATTATATGATTTTGCCAAACAGATTCAAATTATTATACAGGCAATTAAGAAATTTGATATTAATGTTAAATTCTCGGGAAGAAACGATCTGCTAGCCCAAAACAAAAAGATATCAGGAAATGCCTATTATTTTACGGATTGTTCAGCATATCACCACGGTACTATTTTAATAGATACTGACCTATCAAAACTGAGTCATTATCTAAAAGTTTCTGAAGATAAAATAATGTCCAAGGGGATTGATTCGGTCAAATCAAGAGTCGAAAATTTGAAAAATATCCAGCCTAATATTAACGTTAGTAAAATGCGAGAAAGTCTTAAGGATGCTTTCGAAAAAGTTTACGGACCAAGTGCTGAAAGCACCCAAGTAAATGGCATTAATAATATTAATATAGAGCATCTTTATAATAAATATGCTTCCTGGGAATGGAGGTATGGAGCAACACCAGAATTCGATATCGTATTTCAAAATAGATTTATCTGGGGAGAAATAGAAATAAGATTAAATTTCCAAAATGGGTACATTAATTCTGCAGTTATATATTCTGATGCCATGAATAGCATTTTAATCAGAGAAATAGCCGCCTTATTACCGGGATTGCCTTTTGATAAGAGAATTATGCTTAACCGTATACAGCAAATACCGGTAGAAATTAAAGATAAATTCATTATACAAGATATAGCCAAATGGTTAAACGAGGCATAGACTAGCTCCCCTTCCAAGATGCAGGCACAAACATTTTAGTCCTGAATATCAGCAAATCCCCCTTGCTGGTGCACTTACAAGCGGGTCATTATAAATCTGAGGAATCCATTCAGATTCACTTGGACGGCGAAGTGCGTTCCGTAGTCTTAGATGAATTGGCTGTTAACTTTAATGTTGATGAAGAGGCTGATCCCTTTCACCAAAAGGCGGTAACCTTGGCCGAACAAGGTGTTACTGCCACCCCATAATGTCCGCACCTCCCTTTTGGACGGTTTAGGTTAGCTGTAACAATAACAATAATGAATTTTGCTAATTTTTTCCCACCCTGCAATGGGACAAAATGACACACCAAAACTTCCCCCTGTGTCCCTACTCATCATCCCCAAACATGGTCATCTCTTTAAAATCTGACACTCGGTAAACGGCTTTTTCGAGTTTTTCATCATTGTGCAGGGTGGTTTCGTCACGGACGTATTCTTCGAACTTAAGATATTCATCTCCGCCAATGGCTGCGGTGCGGACTTTTAACATATAGATGAGGTTGAAGCAGTTCATGATGGAATTCTGTTTGAGATCAGACAGGCAGATCAACTGGGTCCGGTGCCTTTTGGCGATCTCAAACATGGGTTGGAGCAGATGCTCGGATGAAATGGGGCCAAAAGGATTATCCATAATAAGTATCCGGGTATCACTATCCGGGTCGCCTCCTAGGGCTTCCATATTCCGCGCCCGGGTATAAGCCATCAAAGCGGACAGCAAGGAAAAGAAAACTACGAACTTCTCGCCGCCGGAATTTTCCCGCACGGCATCATCCCAGTTCTTAAGCCGGCTATTTTGCATATTGATATCAATTTTAAATACGCTAATAGGTATATGGGCGGTTCCCAGATATGTATTTAAGAGCTCCCGGCTGGAAATCAAACGGGCCACTAGTTTGCGCACTTCGTCATCCCGGCTCTCTTGTCGAGCTTTCTCCCGGACTCTGGCAATACACTCCTCTAGGTAGTCACTTACCCGCTGCCGGGCAGCATCATGATGATCAAGCTGCAGATCTATTTTTAGCATTTGCACAGGCCGGGATCTGCCCTGCAGGCGAACTTTGGAGCTGTCTGATATGAGCTGAATTTCTTCCGATATTCGCCGCCCATGCAAAAAACTCTGCTGAACCATATCTTTTTTGTTGCGCTCCAGGTTGGCCAGTTGAGATTCATAAATAGCGATCAGCTCGGCCAGTTTTTCCCCGTGCTGGCTCATGCGCTCAAACAGGTAATAATAATCATCAAACTGCGTATGGGCCTGGTCCCAGAGAGGGTCAAGGCCTTTAAATATATTGTCCAGATTGAGATTTTTTTCCCGGTAATCGAGTTTGCAGTCGGCGTAATGGTTCCTGATTTTGCCTGCGTTTTCACGGTTTTGGGCCTGCACCCTGCGGTAATCCTCCTGCCAGCGAGCGGCCTGAGCCATCATGTCTGCTTCCGGGGCAAAGTCTTTGGCAGCTTCCACACCAGTCAAATCTAGTTCTTTTTCTATGTTTTCCCGGGCCCTGATGTAGCGGGATAGTTTTTGGGAAAGCTTGTGATTCGTTTTCTCCAGTTCTTGAAGGTGGACCCGCAGACGGGTGCGCCTCTCCTCAAAATTGCCCTTGATCTCCTGCAGAGGCAAGGGAGTTTCGGCCCCCAGTCTTTTCACTTCGGCCAGGGCGTTGTCAACTGCCATAGCCGCACCGGCTTCCACCCGGGAGGCATCCATTCGCTCACTTTGTTTGGTTTTGAGTACCGCTTCCAGGGTGGTGATTTGCCTCTGAAGCGCTTCCAGCAAGGCTTCATCAAAAAAGATGGAGGAGTAATCTTCTTCCCTCAGGGCCAGTTTATCCAGCTGTTTTTGGGTTTTCCGGCGCTCATCAGCAAGTTCTTGCTGACGACGCTCCAGAAGGCCAATTTCCTGATTATAATCTTGTTTTATAGCAGAGAGCCTTTTCTCCAGTTCCTCAATACTGCCTTCCTCGTCGGGTGCCGGTGGAGCGCTTTGGTAAAGCAGGAATTCTTTTTCAGAATCCTGCTGTTGTTTTTTCAGTGTAAGCATGAGATTTTGAAGCGCTATCACTTCATCTTGAAGTGTCTGTGCACGATCACGCAACTCTTCTCTTCTTTTCTCCAGGCTTTGCATTTCCTGAAGGGTTTGCTCCAACCGCCCCCGGCCGCTCTGGTAGTCATTTTCTTCATCCATAAATTCATAAAACACCTGCAAAGTCTCCTCAGCTTGGGGCAATTGCCCGGCCAGGGTGCGGGCCTTTTCGTCCAACTGCTCGCGCTGATGGGTGATCTGGCTCTTTTCTTGTTCAAGATGAGTAAGCTGCCCGTGTAGAGTGCCAATACGTTTTCGACTAGAGCCGATTGCTTTTTCCCGTTCGTAACGAAACTCCTGAGAATACTCAAAATTCTGACAAACAGCCAAGTCCAACAGAGCAGTCTGGTGGGCCTCTGTGTAATGCGAAGACCGCTCTGCAGCCACCGCACTTCTTTGGTCCAAATCCGCAATCAGAGCTTCTAAATGGTCCGGGTCGAATATCCTGCCTTCATACAGGCAGGCGAAAGCAATCCCCTCTTGCGGCCGGGTAATGCCGCCCTGATTTTGGAGTGACCAGCTGAGATCTTCGTAAGCCATCAAGGGGACAATACGGCGTTGGACCATTCCCAGGCCTCCCGCTTCAGACAGCTTGTTCAGATCAGCTCTGGCCAGGATAAACGCATAGGGGAGAATGGGGTTGCTGCTGAGCATTTGCTGACGCAAATCAGGGGTTTGATTGCCTAAGTAACTTTCCCCGGTATCATAGGCAATATCCAGTTCGGCCAGGGCAGCAGCCAGTTCCGGCGAAGTGTGCAGATGTCCGTTTTTTATCGAGGTAAGGGCTTCCTCCAAATCACTCCGGGCGCGGGCGGCGGCATCTTTGTGACGATCAAAATCAGCGATCTGCCCGGCAAAAAGAATTGACAGCCGGGGGCGATCAAAACAAAGAGCCGGGTCAAAACCATAGCGGTTCAGTATTCCTTTGACTTCTTGCTCTTTTTGCAGGTAGATATTCAGCTCTTGTTCATGATTATGTAAAACCTTTTCCACTTCGGCTTTATCTTGCTGAATTTCTTTGCTTTCGTCATCAATGGCTTGCTGACGCAGGATAAGGGTTGCGGTCGTTGCGGCCACTTTCTCCTGATCTTTTTGCACTCTGTTCCGGGCTTCCCGGAGGCTGTTCTCTATTTCTCCCATTGCAGCCAGGTCCAGCTCGCCCATCAGGTTTCTTATCCACTGCCGCCCTAACCGCTTTTGGACCTGCTTTTCACGCTTCCGGAAAACTCTCAAGCGTTCTTCCAGTCGTCCCTTATCTCCATCCAGGCGGCTCTTTTCGGTTTCCATGCTGTGGAGCTCCTGTTTGCTAGCTTTTGTTTTCTCCTGCCGGTCGATCTTTTCAGCCTGCAGATCAGCCAGCCGGAGAGCGAGGGATTCCAGCCGTTCAGCATACCTGGTTTTTAAGCCATACTCCAGGCGTGTAGTCCGTTCATCTTTATCATAATCCTGCTTGGCCATAGCCAGTTTCTCAACGATCCCCGCCAGCTCGGAGATTATTTGCTGGATTTTCAGGTTGAGCTCAGCGGCTCGCAGGAGTTTTTCTTGGGCTCTATCCTCAGTCAGTGCATCTTCAGTTTCCTGGCAACGAATTTCAGTCTGGGCCAATTTTTCCTGGGCTTCCTCATGCTCCCCTTTTCGGCTCAAATACTCATAAGAGCGTTCCTCCAGGGCGATTCTTTTCTCTTCCGTCCGGGCGGCTTCCATGGCACCCTGGTTGGATTCTAACTGCTCACGGCTAGCGGCGATCTCACCGCCCAGATAGATATAGAGTGCCGCCAAGTTGGCTTCCAACTTTTTTTGCTCTTCCAAGTCAGTTAATAATCCTTGCAGCTCGCCCAGCATTTCCTCCATGCGGTTAAGAAATCCGGTAAAAAGTTGTTTTTCGGTTATAAAATGTTCATTTTCCACCACCTCCTGGACCAGGCTTTGCAGCATTTCTTCCAATTGGCGCTGTTCATTGCGGCCCTTGAACATGACTTTTTCCACGGTCTTAATAATCCAGTCATCCAGCAAACGGCTGGAATTGCGATACTTTTGAAAGAGATCCTCCAGACCGTTCTCATTGTCATTGATGCGAGCAATCACATTGCGCCATTCATCCTGGACAATGCCAAATTCAGCCAGCCGCCTGGCATAACCGTCTCCTTCATCTTCCGCATAATAGCCCGCCAGATAAGGCTCTTTTCGGGCTTTATCGGCCATGCTTTTGCGGGCTTCCCGGAAAGGCCTGATATCTAAAACATCGCCATTTTTCTCAATGAGGGGGATGCTAGCAATATCATACAGATTGGAGCTAAGGTATTTTGAAGTAAAGTTAAAATAGCGAACCCGGGGCCGGACACCTTCTTGTTCCGATGCTTCAGCCGAGGTGATACCGATACCGGTCAAAAGGTATCCACCTCCGCCATCCAATTTCCACTCGATCATTATGTACGCCGGCAGTTTTTTCTGGCGGAAAAAGCTGGAGATGTTGCGCCCCTGAATTTTTACGCCCGGCACCACCACCTGCAAGATCAGCTGCACCAGAACGCTTTTCCCCCCGCCATTGGCCAGGTTCAACAGGGCATTCTCCCCGCCGTGAAAATTGAAGGTTTCGTCAATGATGTGGCGAGTATCGTGATTATAGGAAAAATTTACGATCCGAATCCGGTTAATTGTGGGCATCTGGCTCACGTCCCCCTTCAAACAAGGCGTGGATTTCCTCCACCCGGCTATCACTCAAATAATAATTGAGCATCAGGTCGTCAAGCTTGCGGGTACAGCGGATTTCCCGTTCGTTATCCACCAGCCGGATTAAATTCTGGCGTTCCAGCAAGCGGCAGGCATTGAGGATGGTGCCGGTTCTGGTTTTGCGGGCCTTTTCTTCGAAGTCCTGCTTGCTTTCCCACAGCTCCGCTATTTTAATAAAATTAAGCCCATAATGCTCATCCAGGCTAGCCGTGGCTTCGTCTTCAGCCAGGGCTCTCCCCAAGCGAAGATCTAGCTCCTCCAGCAACTTGCTGACCCGCAAAAACTCCCGCTGCTTGGGGTTGCGGTTGCGGCCTCCGTAAAAAAGATACAAAAGGAACATAGAAATGTAACACAGCAAATAACTATTCAGAAGTCTGGCATCTGAGGCCACCCACTCCCGCAGATCTTTGCTCACAAAGCCCAGCAGTTGGTTACTGCTGTCCGGCACCAGGTACAAAGTGCTGGAAGCTTCAACGATTCGAAAGTCCAATTCTTCTTCAAGCTGGGCCAACACCGACCGGACTTCGCCATTGCGAAACTCCAAAAAAAGATCTCCATCGCTCTCTCGGTCGAGCTGCCCCCGATCCAAAAGCTTTCTAAAGATTTGCATGGCATTATTTATCGCACTCATAGTACATCCACCTCAATGAGAAAATCGCTGATCACAATATGCCGGCTAAAGACAACATCCTCCCGGGTATAGGAAACATCGTCCTCAAAAACCGCTTCATCAGGCTTGCTGATGATTATTTTCCTGACCCCATACAAATCGGGGCGATCATATTCAATCCGGCCCAGACACAAGTTCACATCCAGCTCCCCGGTGGCATTGGCCACCATTTGTTCGTGCCCGGCCTGCCAAGCCTGGATATCGATGGTGTTTAGATCATATAATTTTAGCATGGATTTGAAAAGCAGATCCTCCTCCGCTAGGGGGGTGAAAATATCCGGGCGGGCCTGCAGGTGAAGATATAACTCACTCAAGCGGTACGCAGAGCCTCTGGCAGCGCCCAATTGCAAAATGGCCCGGATCAATTCGACATGAGCATCATTCATCTTTTTTATCCAGGCCCATTCCCGGTCCTCCCCGAGCTCCTCCATGGATACGCCTTCAGGCGTGCCATCCTCCGGGCGGATGCGGGCCTGGCGTTCATACAGGGAAAGCAGATTAAGATTTTTATAAAGATTGGGCTTGAAAAGCGGGTTTAATAACTTCCACAGGCCCTCTATCATTTTATCATCACAGCGTTCCAAAGGCCCCAGAATTTCCTGTTCAAAATCATAAACCCGGGCCAGTGACAGGGAAAAACTATCCTCGATCATTTCTTTGTAAATCTTGGAAAGGCTGCGGCGTTCGAGGATGACCTGTTTTTGCTCATCAATAGTGCGGGTGATATTCCTGCGGATGATGGCAATCTCCCGTCGGGCCTTTTTCATTTCTTCATCCAGGCTACCCCGGGTGGCCTCTTCTTCTTGCAGGCGCTGTTCGGAGAGCACGATCATTTCATGAATTTCATTCATGATGCCATACTCCTCTTCCAGGAGGGCATAAGTGCTCCCAACCAGTTTTTCAAATTCGCGGATATCTACATCATAAATATTCTCGCGAATCCTCTGGATAAACTGACTGATGTCATTTCTCTTTTGTCGTATCATTTGCCGCAGATTGGCGCTCTGGTTGATGGCCTTTTTATAATTTTTGCGCTTGATAAGCTCGCGCAGCTTAAGCTCTTCAATGGTGAAACTGATCTCCTGCTCCACTTCCTTGGTGCGAAAAAGCAAATCATAGCCCTGGTCGGTGAGCTGGTAAGTGACATTATAGCCATGTTCACTGTCTTTTAGCTTATCATCGATCAAGCGGAGGCGGGTGGCCTTCAAGCCTTCCCCATATTTCATGACCGGATAATATCGAACTTCCCCACCATTTTGCAAGATATCCTTGATGATATACTCCGCCAGACGCCGGGTGCTCTCCCGAGGAAAATCCGGGCTATAATCAGGCACAATATCTTCCAGGAATACGCTTATGCTGTCAATGGTGCATTCCTCATCTTCGCTCAGGGTTCTTTCCATTATAAATACCAGTACCGAGAAGATGATATTGTCCAAATGGGCGCGCTCAAACAAGCGCTCCAGGTCCATATTGCGGTTGAAGCGGTTGACAATGGAGTCGATAGCGGCCAATATCTGCATTCTTTTCTCAAATCCATCGAGAAAATCCCAATTCTTCATGGGCGCCTAGCCTCTTTTCTACGTTAAGATCCCCTCCAGAACCTGATAATTAATAATTTCCTGGGGGATATAGCGTCCCCCAGCTAGCAATTCGTCCAAGACTGAAAAATTACAGCCCAAGAGCCCGGCAAAATCCTCAATGGCTGCCGGCATATCTCGTTTGTCAGGCGAATCCGGCATTTCTCTTCCCCTGGCCAACTCCAGCATCAGCCGATACATGGATGCCAGGGGCTGAATAGACAGGTCGGGATTGGCCTCCCGGGTGCGGAAAAACAGGCGGATGCCCTCCTTATCGAGATCACCGAAATACATAAAACGAAGGCTTTGTCTTTCCTGACTGCGCAGCATACCACTAGCGTAATCTTCCAGTGCACCCTTTTTAGTTATTTTATTCCCTTCCCCATAGAGAAGCAAGTCCACCACAGTACCAGCAACCACATTTTTCCCGGTGGTCTGCATCAGCTTCCGGAAGCTGAACCAGGTGTCCTTGTTTTCCAGGATCAGAACAGTCATCTCCCGGGAATAGCTGTGAACATACTCGAAAAACGGCTCCGGAGTATCATAATAATTCAAGAAAGCCTCCCCCAGGCCATTAAAACGCAGCACTTCCCTGACCAGAGCAAAATGCTCATCCACGAGTTTCTCCCGCCCCCAGATGGAAAAAGATCGTTCCTTGCGCGACATGGGCTTTTCCAGCAATTGCGGCTGATACCATAAATACCGGCTCAAGCCCTCCACAACATCCAGATGCTTCCTATATATATCCGGCCGGTTCAGATAAGCAGATATATTTAAAACCGGGTTCAGCCTCCGAATGTCATCTGTAAATTCACTGTAGTCCTCCCGGGGCCTGATAATGCGATACTTTTGATAAAGCGGCGGGATCCTTCCATTGCTTCCCGATGATTTGACCGGTTTCAACACCCCACTCTCGACCCACTCTTCTACGGCGCCATGAAACCGCAGATAATCGTGTTCCTTGACGACCTTCTGCAACTCGGGCTCGGTGATGGATTTGCCATGGGCGAAAAGTTTTTCGGTTGGGAGCATATGTATAATTGCCTTTCTGCTTCTATTTAGTGCAGGATATCATGTTGATGGAGTATTGGCTATACTTTTTAGCGAAAAATAATGGTAACTCACACACAAGGGGATGTTTTGTTTAAAGGTAAAACTTACTTTAGTTCCTGCACCTTTTGCAATTAAATTATTGATGCTGTACATAACATACCCAAATCAATATTCTAAAAGGAACTATTAAAACTGCCATCAACTTCAACCCATAGCTTGTATTTATCGCCAGAGCGGAGTTGTGCTTGTGGCTCCAGTTTGTCGAAATATATGTCCCATGGATTACTGGGATCTTCGCGAAATATATCATTCCCCAAACAATCCGTAATCCGCTCATACCGATGCCGTTTGAAGATGAGTATTCGCAATGGACAATCCGAATGCATATTTTCACATTAAATAGAAACACTACTAATAAAATTTCTTTGGAGGTATAGTGTGACAGGTTTAATTATAAAGCTAATTGTATGCCCTTCGGTTGTCTATTTAAGTTCCTTATTGTTTAATGATCTAATTTTCTTTTCATCTTTTTATCAGATCATTATTGTTGGTATCGTGCTTGCCGTTGGTGCACATATTATGGAAGTTTGGTTTCTTAACAAGAAAACTATCTGGACAAGTACTGGATTAGACTTTGTTGCTGCAACGATGATTGTTTATCTAAGTAGTTTTATCTTTTTAGATGTAAAGATAACTTTGCTCGGTGCATTAATAACAGCTTTTCTTTTAAGCATAACAGAGGTAATTCAGCATTACTACTTAACAAATGCCGAAAAAGTGGAGCATTAGTCAAGTGTGCTTTGATATGTAATACATATCTCAAATATTTCTTGATCTGAACAGTTTCTGTATTTGCTTTGATCCCAGTTTCTTAATAGTTCACATTATTAAGAAAAAAGCTATGCAAGGATACATGTTATGCATCCATTTCGGTCGGTGATTGTTACTTGACACTTCTAAAGTTGACGTTAGAACTACCTGCTAGTATAAATATTAGCCAGCAATTCCCGTCAACCTTATCAGCTTTTTATATATATGTAAAATCTATTCTTTATATATTTCCAGTTAAGTAGTAAATAAACAAGCAATGTTAGTAGGGGTATTACACATATTCCCACTAAAATTGGGCAAATTATACAAACGGTTAAGTTCTTTTGCCAGTTATCGCACTTAAAATGAAGTATAAAGGGGCGCGTATAAAATGGCCTTTCCTTATCATCCCCTGGAAGGCGGTTATGAAATACCTATGCGGGTAGTAGGAGCCAATATCCCCTACGAATGGCTGATTTACATCTTCATGTTTATCCCGATTGGCTTTTTCATCTACGGAGTATATCGAAGAGTACGGATATGGCGTCTGGGTAAAGGCGAACAGCATCGGGTGGACCGCCCGGGAACACGCTTTTGGTCGCTGGTCAGCAACACCCTGGGGCAAATACAGTTGATCCGCAAGCCGCTGGTAGGCTGGATGCACTTTTTCCTGTTCTGGGGATTTGTTTTTCTCTTCTTGGCAACTGCTGCATGGGGTTTGTGGAGCAAAATAAACTTTCCCCCTATGGTGGGCAATATTTATATTATCTCCTCCGCGCTTGTTGATGTTATGGGGTTTTTGGCGATGACTGGCCTCTTGGTGCTGACTATTACCCGCTATGTGGCGAAACCTGATCGTTTAAATGATACCCGCCCTTTGGATGGATGGGTGTTGTTGCTCATTTTTGCTATTTTATTCACCGGTTACGTGATCGAGGGAGCACGCATCGCTGCCCAGATCCAGCTTTCCAGTACCATAACCCAGATCCTTTACGAGAAGACCGCCTCCCCGGTGGGGTGGATTTTCGCGGGAATGTTCTCCGGCGCCAATTTGGCAGGTATTCTACTTTGGCACCGCTGGCTTTGGTGGTTTCATATGGCGATCTCCTTCCTATTTATAGGCGCCCTGCCTTTTACTAAGCTGTGGCATATTTTCACCGGCATGATTGCCTATTATGTGCGCGACCTGGAGCCTTCTCATGTCCGCATGGTTCACAATATAGAAGAAGCAGAGAGCTTTGGCATAGAAAATATTGAGGAGTTCGGCTGGAAAGACCTCATGGATTTGGATGCCTGTATCCGTTGCGGACGGTGCCAGGAGAGTTGCCCGGCTTATAACACGGGCAAGCTGCTTAACCCTAAAATTACCGTCATTCAGGCCATGAAACAGCATCTGGACAACAAAGCGCCATCCCTCTTGCGGCCAAATTTGGCTTTGGATGACACCCTAGCCTTCACTGACGATGACGATGCAGTCGTCTCCGGTGCTGCTGATGCCTCATTGATCTATGATGTGCTGACTCCCGATGTGTTGTGGGCTTGCACCAATTGTCGGGCCTGTGTTTATCACTGTCCCATGTTTATCGAACATGTCGATAAAATAACCGAGATGAGGCGCAATCTAGTGATGTGGCAGGGGGATATGTCTCTTGAAGCACAGAGTGCTTTTACCAATATGGAAAGAAACTATAATCCCTGGGGGGTAGGCTGGGCTTCGAGAGCAGACTGGCTGAATGAGCGAGGTATTCGTGATTTGGTTAATCTACTTCCGGAAGATGGCCAGGAGTTTGAGTATCTGCTTTTTGGCGGGTGTGCAGTGGCTTTCGATGAGCGCTTTAAGCGAGTGGGCGAAGCCCTAGTTAAACTTCTACATGCGGCCGATGTGCGTTTTGCCTATCTGGGCACAGAGGAGCAATGTTGCGGCGATTCTGCTAGGCGACTGGGCAATGAATATCTGTACCAGACCCTGGCGGCTCAAAACATGGAAACCTTTAATAGCCACGGAGTGAAAAAGATCATCTGTATCTGCCCTCATGGCTATAATGTGATCAAAAATGAATACCCCCAGATGGGCGGAGTATATGAAGTCTATCATTATACAGAAATCGTGCAAAAATTGTTGGCACAGGGAAAACTGAAAACGCGGTCTAGTGGATCCACCCGCATTAGTTATCATGATTCCTGTTTCCTGGGCCGGCACAATGATATTTACCAGGCCCCGCGCGACATCCTCGCAGCCGCTGGGTGCCAGATTACGCCGCTGGATAAATCAAAACAATTCGGATTTTGCTGCGGCGCAGGCGGAGGACGGATGTGGCTGGAGGAAGAAGCCGCCGACGGTTTTCAAAGGATCAATGAGACCCGCTCCAGGCAGCTACTCCAGGAAAACCCAGAAATGATAGCCACCAACTGCCCTTTCTGTCTGACCATGATTTCCGATGGGGTAAAAGTAGATGATCAAAACGAGTCCGTTCAGGTCATGGATGTGGCGGAAATTTTGTGGGGACAGTTGGAGCAGTAGAAGCAAAAAGGCCCATCAGTCTTTCCGGTGAGCCCTATTAATTAAAGTGTTACATTTTATGCGTTCAGGAAGGAAGTTTCGCGGTAACTATTTCACATAGTTGTCCCCAATGTACTCTTCAATGGCAGAAGAGAGTTTTTCGCTCAAAACCAGGTCCTGCTTATCATATAAAACTAAATAAACCATCATTTCGTAGTTTAGAAGGAATTCGCTAATGGTCGCAATGGCAATCTGTAAGGCCTGATCCTTTGGATATCCATAAACCCCTGAGGAGATCAAGGGAAAGGCGATAGATTGACAGTCATGCTGGGAGGCTAGAGTCAATGAGTTAATATAGCACTTATGTAATAGCCGGGCTTCCCCGTAACTGCCGCCCTGCCAGATGGGGCCAACTGTATGGATAATGTGCCTGGATGGAAGGCTGTAAGCGTTCGTGATAACTGCCTCACCAATAGCGCACTTCCCTATCTGCAGGCATTCTTTTTGCAGTTCTTCAGCACCCGCGGCAGCGAAGATCGCTCCACATACGCCACCACCCATTCTTAATGCGCTATTCGCAGCATTGACGATGGCATCAACCGGCATTTTGCATATATCATTCTGGATTATTTTTAGCGGCATAGTGGCTAATCTCCTTTCTGGCGTCCTCTTAAATACAATCTCAGGCTTTGAATCCAAGTTTGCCTGCGATCATTTCATAAGTGGGTAAATGCACCCCATATTGTTTTCCCCACCGCAGTACATCAAAAATGAGACCGTCTACCTCGGAACTCTTACCCTGTTTTATATCTCTTTGCATGGAGGTGGAAACTGTGGGCGATAGATTGGCCAGAATTTGTAGATTGCTTTCCACTACATCCACCCTAAAGCGTATGTCCATGGCCTTCGCCAGTGAGTCAATCTCACGGATAAGGGCAATAAAGGTGTCCCGAGCTATCCCTTCCTGCTGAACCGCTCCAGCATTAACATCATAATATAAGCCGCAGGCTGCCATAGGAGACACATAGGAGAACTTTAGCAGTGCATCTTTTTTGATGTTATCCGATACAATAGCTTCGATACCGCTGTCTTCAAGATCTGCAGCCACCTGTTCCAGAATCGGCCGGTACTCCTCGGGTTTTCTCACCCCGTATACCACCCGAAAAATATCTCCTTTTTGCAGGATGGTACCGGGTTCTTTAATCTCTGCAGCTATATAAATACATCCATCGGTCACCAATAAATCCGGCAGCAGTCCCTGCATCCTGCCCCCGGTGCCATATATATTTAGAATAGGTATAACTACTGTGTCTTGGTGGGCTACCTTTTTGATAAAAGGAATAGTCTCCTCCAGGGAATAGCCTTTTACGCAGTTGAATATGATATCCGGTTCTTCATGGTAATGATCCATATCGCATGCCTTCACCGGACATACAGTATAATCGCCTTTAGAGGTGGTTTCCATTCTCAAGCCCTTATTTTGCATCGCTTCTAAATGTTCTCCCCTAGCGATTAAGGTTATATCCTTGCCTGCCTCGGTCATAAAGGCCCCGATACTTCCGCCGGTACCACCGGCTCCGATTACCGAGTATTTCATTCTGTTTCCTCCATTATATATAGATCCTTCGCGTGTCTCATGGTAGTATTACAATATTATTAGAAACTACCCGCTGCTTTCCATCACAAGGACGATTCAATACTTTGCCCTTGAAAACCATAGTGCTCGAACCACCGCCATCCAGGTTGTATCCTTCCTTAACCCCCAGCTCGGCAAGCTTGTTTTGGAGTCTTTCCAGGGTTACGCCAGAACTCCAATCTGACTGGCGTCCGTCTACCACGATCAAGAGAAAATCACCGTTAGCATATTCGCCGATAATGGTTCGGGGTTGTTTGGTAGTTTTCCATTCCCTGGGCACGGCCTGGGGCTGACCGCCTTTGATCAGAATGGGAAGGAAACTTACCCCCTGTTGAGGATTGAGGCTGAATAAGCTTTCTTCATCATAGAATTTCCCGCCGATTAGATTGCCGTTCGGATTTATTCCAGCAAAGAAAACATCTCCATTAGAAGGATGAAACCCGTTAAGCAACTTTCCGTCCACTATCGTATTGCCAATGGGCAGAATCTGATTGCCGGAATTATAAAAGCCTCCTCCATTTACTCCCAAAATAGCTCCAGTCCTGGCCACTGCGCTGCTTGTTGTTTCTGTCAAACCTAACTTATCCTGGCCCAGGACTACTTTAACTGCTCCAGGATCAAACAACTTAACCTTGGCCATGTACCCCAGGTAGCCCATTTCATTCAGCTTGAATACTTTGATATGCACCTTGTCTGAAATATATGAATCGATAGGTGATCCCAGCATAGACAGAATTCGTTCTTCATAAATCTGCTCTGATAACACCTTATGATTTTGGCTGATATTAGCCAATTCTTCCAGAGTTTGTTCCTGGTCCTGATACGCCTTTCCCAGTTCTGCTGCCGATTCGCTGACCGTGACAGTATTCTGGTAAAGAGTTGAGACGTTCTTTCCCAAGTGTTCAATATTTTGCGTGACTTCCTGAGCCGGTAGAGACATTTGATTTGTGTAATTCTCCAGACCCATAATAGCCAAACCGGAACCCATAAATGGTGCCAGCACAAATATAGGGATGATAATAATCAAATAAATATGCCGTTTCATAAAGTTACCTCTTTCTATCAAACCAGCCAGGGGCAGGCCGGAAGATGGTAAACAACCACCCGTATTCCCACGTAATATCTTGCCTATGGTGCTTCTTTAAGAATAGCGAGGCTGTGTTCCAAATCTTTGAGTTGTTTATCAAGATTCTCAATTTTCTGATTTAAATTTTCCTGAGTTGATCCCGAATTCGCTAGGGTTTGGTCAGTATCGATGATAGCCTGCTTAATTTCGTCTATCTGAGCATTTAGTGAATCAATCTGTTGTTCAATGGTAATCATATGTACGGCATTGTTTTGCTGAATCGTCTTAATGGACTGGTCAATGTAAACTTTGCCCACATAATAGCCTCCTGCCAGCAAGATCAGCCAAACCAGCAGGGCAAGTGATATTAGTAAAGCAGGTCGGTAGTTAATGGGTTTAGATACTGGTTCAGCCAAAGGTTTGTCAATGGGGGATGTATTCATTATTTCACCTCTTTCATGCTAGAGCCGGACCATTTCTTTCTCGAGGCACAAGACACCAAACCTCATGAAAAGATTTTTTCAGATGGTCACCTCCACCCGATAGGTGGGGACTAGTTGCAGTGATCAACATTCCTTACATAAAACCACGATGATGATCAACAATAAAGGCGCAGATATCAACTATGCGCTGATCAGGACCAGCGTTGGGGTCAAATTCTGTTGCATCCGCCAGGGTATATATTAAACGCAGATTACCCTCGATTGAGAGCGCTTCCTTCTGCTTATCGGTGTATCTGTGCTTGAAGTATTTTTCGCACAGATCGCCGTAATTAAGCATGTTTGCGACAGTCAAGGCCAGAGTAATCCTGGGTATTCGGTCTTTGATCATTTGATCCAGGTCATCTGCAAAATCTTTGGTAGGATCAGGTCGTAAAACGTAAGACTCCCAGTATTGATTTACCGCATCACGAAACGCAGCATCTATGATATCAGCATTGGCTTTGGCATGTTGTTCAGTCATGGTTGGTATTACTGCCTTTATAGCTTGGGCATAAGCCTGATCATCTAGATTGTAGCGATCCAGTATGCTTTTTCCCAGCTGGACCAGATCTATTTCATCCAGATTAACTTCCAGGAGCATGTTTAATACTTTTTCAATTTCAAACTCCAGGGTTTTTAGTTCAGACAGACCCCAGATATAATCATAACTATCAACTAGCTTCTTATTGTCTTCAAATAGGTTAACCCTGATAATTCCATTCATAAGGATGGCGCCGTATCGTTGCCGTTCTTCTATGCAAGACCATACAGTCCGATATGAGAGAGTATAGTCATTAGTGAGGGATAAGACAATATCAATTATATGGAAAGGAACAGCATTTTCAACTACAAGTTTAAACAAGAAAGCAATATCCTTGATTTTCTGCCCGGGCTGAAAATTATATCCGGAAATAATATCCATATAGAGCCGATTGTCAGCTTTAACAGAGAATTGAAATGCATCTTGTCCGGACGTATTATATTCGGATTTTAAGGCTTTGGAAAGCTTTGGTATTACTTTTTCAATACCGGATTCTTGATCAAGCTGGTCTTGCAATTGCCTGGCAAAGATAGGGTCGTTTGAAACCCTTCTGGAAATATATGAGACGCAAGTTCGAATCTCATCACCTATTTGGGACGGGCTGGTTTCGATAATGGTCCGAAAGGCTTTGGGGCTAATCCAATAGTTTTTTTCGCTATCAGACAGGAGTCGGTATTCTGAATCATTTACATATTTTGCGAGACAATATTCTTCCAGGTCTTTTAACCAATTTAAATAGGGATATTCTGACTCATTAAAGCCCAAGCGATCATATAGATCCCTGCTGTTATCTATCGGTTGAGGAAAATGTTTTTTTATTATTTGTTCCGGCGTTACTATCATTACAAAACCTCCATTATAAGAAGCAGGGAGACGGTCTTTTTGCTTCCTCCCGGCATCCCTTTGAATCAAATCTTTTCATTAAATAGTATATCATCTATTGCTAGCAGCATGAAACAAAACCAGCTTGGCATTATTGCTTTATATCTTGAAGATCCGAGTTGGGTAGGCGCTCTTACTGGCGTGAAGTAAATGGGGTAACCTATATCCAGGCAACAACCCCGGCTTCTTACGTCCAAATACCCATGGCCTGATTTAATTCTAAAAAAACAGGTATTCCTGTCTGATCCTTAAAATTAACTTAAACTTGTTTAATCCAATGGTTATAAAAACACATAGTGGCCTCTTCCCTTTTGGATTAAAATTTGAAATGAAAAATTCCTCTGCTCGCAATAAACAGAGGAATATAATACTCTCTAACACAGGTCCCTCGTGGAAGGGAGCCTGTTATTAGTATTCTGCAATCGGACAACACCTGTACGCCCGACCACTTATCTCAAGAACCTTTATACCAGTCAAGCAACCCTATGTACGCCCCCCTGGAAGTTCTGAAAGAACAGCTATGTTTAAGATCTTATTATTTACACCCTTTGATAAAACTATATATAAGCTTATCAGGTAAAACCTATAATTCCTAAATCCAACGTTGTAAGTATATCAGATAAAATGCATTATGTAAACTACTATATTTCCTAATATTATAGTTGCCTGGGACGTTCTTCTTGCTTTGCTTCCCTACCCTGCCCATCATCCCTCAACGTGGTCATCTCTTAAAAGCCTGATATCCGGTGGCTTTTTCTACTTTTTTATCATTATGCATGATGGTTTCGATCCTAGCAAATTCCAGAGCCAGGAGTTTTCCAATGGTGGAGCTGAGTTCAGACCACAAGGCCAAAGCGATCATCCAATGGCTACACAGTGATGACGGCAAGGAGTCCATAACTAGGCTCGGGCTGATTCCCAAACAATAGCACCATTGAATCAAAGACGCTTGTCGTGGTTTGACCGGCTTGTTGGTCAAGCGCGGCAGCTGTTTTTGATTTCGGGTTGAATTAAGCTGCAATTTAAGGTGACACAGCAAAGCGTCCTCTTGCGTCCGCGTTTAACTATACTCGCCGACACGCCGATATAATATTCATTAACATCAAAAGTCAAGGCCAAAATGAGTGGCATTTTGTGTCGAATATGGTATGCTTTTTTTGGAATGGTGTACCTGTTGACTTGGATAAACAAGTATCACCTTGGTATTTAATAAGGATAAGATTTTTAAGCCATTTATTGGAAGGCTTTAAATTGTTCCGGAGTCATGCTTTTTCATTATTATTAAGGAGTGATTTTTTGAAATATCTGATGATTAATGGAAAAAAAGAAAAAATACCCTCATTCCCACATCATAAGGCTTTTATATACCGCTGCCGGCAGTTTTTCACTGCTCCATCCTTAATGACACATCTTACTATGAGTCGCTTCATTACATTAAAGGAGCTCTTTCAAGGCTGGAAAAATAAGTGTTCTATTCCAAGAGTTATCCTTATTGATCCTACCAGCAGCTGTAACATCAAATGCAAGGGCTGTTGGGCGGCTGATTATGCACATGGAGATAATATTTCCTTCGAAAAACTGGATGACATTATGAGCCAGGCTGGCAGCTTAGGGATTAATGACTGTTTTTTGTCCGGCGGAGAGCCCTTGTTAAGAAAAAATGATATTATAAAACTGTGCAAAAGTCACCCGTGTATGGCTTTTGCTGCTTTTACGAATGCGACCCTCATCGATGAGGCCTTTGCCGATGAAATGAAACAGCTTGGCAACCTGACTATGTTTATGAGTATCGAAGGGACTCGTGAAGAAACGGATTTTCGACGCGGGGCAGGAGTCTATGACCAGGTTATTGATGCTATGGATTTACTGAGAAACCGTGATATAGCCTTTGCCTTTTCAGCCTGTTATCATAGCAAAAATTATAAAACTATAGCCAGTGATGAATTCTTAGACTTTATGCGAGAAAAAGGCTGTTGGCTGGGCTGGTTGTTTAACTATATGCCGGTGGGTAGCGATGCCGATATGTCTTTGGTCTGCACTGCAGAACAGCGCGCTTATGTTCATCATAAAATTACAGACTACTGTAGCAGACACGAATATACCATTATTGATTTTTGGAACAGCGGACATACGATTTTTGGCTGTATTGCTGCCGGGAATGGATTTGTACATATAAATGCCCGGGGAGATGTAGAACCCTGTGCATTTTGCCATTATTCTGATTCCAATATTCATGAGGTTTCGCTGGTAGAAGCCTTGCAGTCTCCTTTTTTCACCGCTTTTCGAGCAGCCCAGCCTTTCTCTGATAACCCCTTGCAATCATGTCCTATGCGGGATGTTCCGGATGCCATTGTTAAAGTGGTAGCCGCGGGCGGAGCAAGTTCAACCCACTATGCATCTCCTGAAACACCTGCCATGCTGGCTGCCAAGACCAGACCGGGAGCACAAGATTGGGAGGCAGTGGCCCATAAGATCTATGAGCAAATGCCCCCGCATATCCGGGGAAATTTCAAGACCTTTATAGGATATCTTGATTTCAAGCAGAAACATACCGATAGGAGAAGAAAAGCAGTGGAAAAAGATGTTTAAGAGCAGGGTAATATTAAATACTGTGGATGCTGAATGGATTCTGCTAATCCATGGATTTGGAGGCAGTTCGAATACCTGGCAGAAACAGATTGATACATATTCTCAAAACTATAATTTGCTCTTGCTGGATATGCACGATAATAGTGACCTGGCAGGTGTTGAAAGCCAACTGACCATGGAGGGGGTTTGCCGGAAAATAGCTGCAGTTATGGATTATCATGAAGTGCCCAGAGCCCACCTGCTCGGTTTATCCCTGGGCACCATGATTGCTTTGGCCTTTGCAGTTCAATATCCCCACCGGGTAATGTCGATGCTTTTGGCCGGTGGGATTATCCGTTTTGATTTCAAAAGTCAAATACTTTTATGGCTGGCATTATTGTTGAAAAACAAGGTAGCTTACATCAAATTGTACAGTTTCTTTGCGTTTGTTATCATGCCCCGGAAAAACCATAAACAGTCGCGGGATATATTTCTTCGTGAAGCGCAAAAATTAGGACCTGAGGAGTTTTGTAAATGGCTGGATCTGTTATATTTGATTAAAAACAGTGAACATCTCATTGATAAATTAAATAATCTACTACCCAATATAAAAATATTGTACGTTATGGGTAGCGAGGACCACCTGTTCAAGTCCAAAATAATACATTACGCAACCCAGCTTAAATCAGCCCAGGTTCGGATAATTCCTGGGTGCGGACACGTCTGCACAATTGAAAAAGACCAGGAGTTTACAGAGATATCTATGGCCTTTTGGAATGAATGCCAGGAGAAATCATCTCGCAACTTAATCTGGCAAGCTATCTAAACAAAGTACAGAAAATAGCTGAATATCGCAATTGTTTTATAAAGAGAGGAGCTGATAGTGGGAATAAACATTAAAAGTTTGATAATGGTATCGTCATTCAATCAGGTTTTTTATTTCAGGGTTGTTAGGGCTCATCACAAAATTATAGACAGTGGTACAGCTCTCGATTGTTTATAAAAAGAAAGGAGTTTATTATGCATATAAAACAATATAAATGGATTGCTATAGTTTTAACGGTCTTACTTACACTTACCTTAATGAGTGGTTGTGGTAAAAAAGATTCATCAGGAGGGGGCCCAGACAAAACAGCCCTTTCCAGCAGTGAGGCTTTTGCCGTCGGACTGCGGGATGTGCTGATTGAATCATCAGTCCAAGGCGATAAACTAGGGAGCCTGCAGTTGGATATGTTTTTCAATCCTACTGCCCAGCTGGATACAAACCGCTCTAATAGTACATCAGTCATAATCAATGCCCAAAATGCCAATGAACCGGAAAACAATCTGCTTATTACGAGTGAGTCCCTGCTCAATGCCAAAAGTGGCGATGCTTCATTTACGATAGCCATGGGACAGGGTCAGGAACAGGCCCAGGCGGGCGGTGTCTATTTCCTGGGTGATAATATGCTTATTAAGCGCCCCAGTGCAGAAAATAAAATGGTCAGTCATTCACTGAGCCCTGAGCAGACATCTACATTAAAAAATGCTTCAGCCATGGAAAGGATGGGACGGGTACTTGGAACTGAATCTGCCGATCTGGAAGCAGCGGATGGATGGAAGAGTGCTGTTGATGCATATATCAGCATAATATCTCAAAACACCGAAGAAGCAGATTATTCTACAGGGAAGGTTGATGTCCCCCTGCTCAAAGGTCAGGAAAAGTGCGATTCAATTGTCTTAAATCTTAAAGGGGCAAAAGGCCAGACGGTGAGCTTGGAATTGGTCCAACTTCTACAGAAGAACTCCGCTGCTAACGGAATGTTTGAAGATGCGGGAGCCTCAGACAACAGTGAATTCAGCGGTTTGGAGTTGGTGCAAAGCACGCTGGAAGGACTGAAGGCCGAAGAGCTGGCAGCACTTGAACTCAGTTTGACAACTTTTGACTTTGATAATCAGTCAATAGGTTTCGATATGCAGGTAAAAACGGGTGGAAAAACCTTCAAGCTTAAAGAAATATTCTATAGTAAAAATTATGAACACCATAATGAAACTGCTTTGACCATGTTTGATGGAAGTAAAGCGGTATTTATTGATAAAAATGTATCTGCCGGCGGAGACAAATATCAGGGGGATATTTCCTTTGTGAATACATTAGCAGATGGCACAGAGCTCAGTGCTGTTAAGGCCCAGTCCAGCAGTGTCAATAACGATAAAAAATATAGTACTGATTTAACTTTTAGCTTCAGTTCGAGTAGCGATGACCCTGATGACATTGAAGTGAACACCTCAGACGGCACCTTTAGTTGGTCACAGACCAAGTCAGGCTCTGGTGATATAAGTGGTTCAGGCCGGGGGCAAGTGGACATAGCAAGCGATGAAGAGACAAATAGGCTGACATTTGATGTTTCCCTTGAACAAAAATATGCTGATGTGAAGATAGCCAGACCGCAATTTCTGGAAAGTGCCGGTATAATGACTGCCAATCAAGACGAATTGTTAGCCGCCCTGGATGTAGACCAGGATGAATTCCTTGATCAGAATGCAATATCACGTACAATGCAGGGCTTAATTCTTCTTACATATTAATTTAATTAGCGCGAGGAGTTATGATGATAAGAGTTGAAAAGCTGTGCAAATCATATGGAGAAACTTACGTCCTCCAGGACGTGAGTTTCTCCCTGGAACAGGGTGAGGTGCTGGGGTTGTTTGGCCCGAATGGGTCTGGCAAATCAACATTATTAAATATACTGGCATTGATAGCTCGCCCCGATTCCGGACAGTATTATATTGACACAGCCGATGCATTGCAAAATGTGCAGACTGTGCGGCCCATTATTGGTTATGTGCCACAGGATATTGCATTGTTTGAAGAGTTGACAGTAAGGGATAATCTGCTGTGCTGGTCAAGGCGGCCAGATCGGGAAGCAAAAAAAAGTGCTGAGAAGATTGCTCAGGAGCTTTCTTTAAGCGAAATATATGGAAAAAGAATCAAGCAGTTGTCAGGTGGGATGAAGCGCCGGGTCAATTTGGCGGTTGCGCTGCTCAATAATCCCCTTCTGTTGATTATGGATGAACCGCTGGCCGGAGTCGATACAGAATATACCGCCTTAATCGCCAGGTATTTGCGGGCCAAAGCTGAAGAGGGTGTAACTCAGATTATTTCTAGTCATTCTAATGAACAACTCCGGGGCCTGATGAATAAAGTGCTACTGCTGCGTGAAGGCCAGGTGGAGTTTTTTGGCGACGCTAAGGACTATCATCCACTACTTTGCGGCTGGGATTCGGGGGAGGCAGTTGGGCATAAATGAGATTTTTCGCTTTTGACGTGAAAAGGGTTTTTGAAAGCAGATCTACGGCAGCACTCTGTGTACTGGCACCGGCACTGGTAATGCTCTTGTTCAGCAGTATTATCGCACCCCTCATATTCACCGCAAAAATATCCAAATTTAATGTTGCCATATGCAATGAAGATAAGAGTGAACCGGTTAAGATATTCATCAATCAAATGCTCAATTCGCAAGCATTAAAAGATCTGGTAGCCACGTATCCGTCCGACTCGGTACAAGATGGTCTGGCTATGCTGGAATCGGGTGATGTACAGATTTTGGTGCATGTACCACCTGATCTTTTTAACAACATGCGTGAACATAAGAAAACCATCATAGACATTTACAGTCTGCCCGGGCATCAGTTAGAAACCACGCTGATACAGATGACCCTCAATAGTTCACTGTCGTCAGTAGGCAAGAGCCAGAACCTGATTGAATCGTCCCAGAAAATGCTATTAGATAAAGGAGTAAGCCAAGCGTCCAGCGATCAATTTGTTCAAAGCACAACGAATTATTTAATCAGGGAATTTATGGACCGCAGGGAAGTTCTGGGCCAGAAAGGATTGATTTCTCCCATCGGGGGGTATCTGCCTACAGAATATTATATGGGTGCCATATTCTCACTATTCGCAGCTCTGGCGATGATACCCCTGGTTCGCCTTACTGCCAGTGATATGAACGGTGCAGTCATTAAAAGAGGTCTCTTAATCGGCTCGGGGGCTCTGCACTTTTACCTGGCCAGATTATTTTCAGGCTTTTTATTTATCACCCTGGTTTTATTGATGGTATTTCCCACCGGCTTCTTGAGCAAAATTTTCAATATGGCCATTCAAATCAGTTTTTCCAGCAGTTTTACTGCCCTGGCAGCAGCTGTTGGTCTTTCCGCACTGTGCTATTCAGCGATGGCTGCAGCCTTCGCAGTTTGGATTCCAAATGAGGATGGAGCTTTATGGGCCACTTTCTACCTGGTCTTGATTATGGCCATGTTGTGCGGAGCGTTGATTCCGGAAAGCTATTTGCCTGATTGGACTCTCACTTTGGGTAAGTGGCTTCCCTTGCGCTCATCCATGCGGACCATGATCAGTGCTCTGTTTGTTTACGAACAGGGACAATACCTGCAGGATATATATAAACTCTCCGTCTGGACCCTGACATTTGCAGGCCTCGGAATATGGGGATTCATCAGAAGGGGGAACAGCTTATGAAGTGGGTAGTCAATATGTTTAAGGCCCGCCTGGCAAGCTGTCTTTCTCAACCGGTTTCCTGGCTTTTCGTAGTCTTGGCCATAATTTTATCAGTGCTGCCAGCAGTTTCTGGAAGCAGCAGTGATGAACAGGGGCAAATTCCGGTAGCGGTAGTGATAGAGGATGAAGGGCTGTTTCATGAACGCCTTTTGGAACTTTTTTATCAGAACACTGCTTATGATATTCAGATCCTGCCGCGCGATAATGCCCTGCGAAAACTCCAAACAGACCAATTGGAAGCTGTTTTTATCATCTGTCCTGACTTCTCCCGGCAGCTGGAAAAGGGCGATTTCCGCAAGACCATTGAACTGTATACCTCGCCATCTTCTTCATCTGCCGCTACCTTGAGCGAGCCCATAATCAATAATACCCTGATGTTGTGGATTGAGGAGGCCGCCGTAGATCGTACCCGTTCATTTTTGGATTCTCAAGGACTCAGTTTCTCCGATGCTGAAGCAGCAGCTCAGAAGGAAGATATTAAGAAAATATGGGTTACCGGTCTGCCCCTGGAGCTTCGAACGATAATTCCGGTCACATCAAAGGCGGCTGTAGTTGAAGCAAACCAGCCTCTTGCAGTATGTGCCCAATGGTATGGAGCCTTTGCTATATTCTATATTATCGTTGGAGCGGGATGGATTTTGGATATACGCCAAAAAGGTATCGCCCTGCGTCTGGAGCAAGCAGGTGCCAGCCTGTGGCAAATGCTGGCCGGGGCGAGTATGGCGCCTTTACTGATCTGTATGTTGGGTTGGATAGCGGCCTTAGTAATCTGCAGCATGATTTCGAGTGTAAGCGTGCAGATGGCAATTGGACTTGTGTTGTCCATGCTGCTTTATTTTACCGCTGCTCTGGGAGTTGCCATGGTATTGGCATCGGGATTTAGCAGCCTTACTGCATTAATGCTCCTGGCTCCTGTTGCTACGTTTATTAATGCAGTATTAGGCGGTCTCTTGTTCAGACTGCCGGAATGGGCCGCAGTACTGGAGACTACTTCCATATTAATGCCAGGGCGCTGGCTGAACAACTCCATCGCCGCAGTAATGAATGGCAGCATGCTTCCCCCGCTAGGATTACTCATCTGCTGCCTGGCCTGGCTGCTGGCAGGATTCATTGTGGATCATCCCAAACCAAGGGGACGGTTCTAGTGGTTTGCCACTGCTCAAACCAAGGGGATGGTTCTATTGGCTTGCCACTGCTTATGCATCTACCACCTCCGTGTGAACTGATTTAATGTCAATTCCATTGATGCACAAGAATAAACCAAGGGGACGGTTCTAGTGGTTTGCCACTGCTCAAACCAAGGGGATGGTTCTATTGGCTTGCCACTGCTTATGCATCTACCACCTCCGTGTGAACTGATTTAATGTCAATTCCATTGATGCACAAGAATAATACAGAAAAACTGTCATAACTATTGACGGCTAATTATGGCGTCGCCATAGAAGAGTCACCGATTTACAAAGGATGGGGCCTTTGAAGCTAAAAACAATAAAAAATTAAACATAAAAACGGCAGGAACGAAGAACATATATATATGAAACAAATTTGCGCCATTTTGTTTCGCCAAATTAAAAAGATTACACAAAAGGAGTAGATGATGATGGATGAGCAGGCTTTTGAAAATATTATGAACAGGGCTATTGCGGCTGAAACCGAAGCTTATGATTTTTATTGTCATGCCGCCGAAAGGCTAAGTGAAGCAAGCGCGAAAAAGCTGTTCCGGGAATTTGCTGTGGAGAAACAAGAACGTAAGCAGTTGTTGGAAGAAATTAAAGGCAAGGAAATTCAAAATTTTAGTTTTTCCAGGGGGGCGGACTATAAGATTGCTGAGAGTGTTGAGTTGCCACCTTTGTCGATAAACATGAAGCCAGTGGAGGCAATTGCCTTGGCGATGAAAAAAGAAGAAGAGGCTATGAACACCTATGCCCATTTAGCCGCTAGCACCAGTGATGAAGAGAAAAAAAATATATTTGAACAATTGGCTAGGATGGAGGAAGGACACAAGGTACAGATAGAGGGATTGTATACCCAGATGGCTTTTCCTGAGGTCTGGTAACTTAGTCAGGTTAAACAATAATCTGCGACAGCTAACACAGATAAATCTGTTCCCCTTCGGATTAAGCTGGAGGGGAATTCCTTTTTGGGTTTCCCAAATATCATGCTGATTTAATACAGCGTATTTAGTATTAAGCCTCCCATAATTCATCAGCTAGACCATCTATTGCGTCTTTTAACTTTTTGGTGGCTTCCGGGTTAATAAGCCATTTGCCCTCCTTTTTAAGTAGGACATCTCCTTCACGAGCATCCTTGGGGACCGCACTCCTTTTAATGTTTTCTATCCTTCCTTCAATATCCAGGACTACGTATTCGCCTTCAAAACGATCAATTACAGCTTTCAAGTCAAATCCTCCTTTATGGTCGGCAGAGGTTGCAAGGGCTATACCCTGCTTGCAGTGCTTCTTTCCGGGTTCTGAAACTTACCCGGTTATGCTCATCCGGCAGGTGTTTACATTCAGCCCGGTGAAACTTTTTCGAGTTAGTATTACCGATATAGCCGGTATTATCTGTTTTCTCACTAAGACCTGTAAAGGTTTTTATTTCTATCGTATTCCCATCTGAGCTCATAACTATATTTCCGTTTTGATCGCTCCGGTATATTTCTATGCCTTTTTTATTTAACTTTTGTATAATTTCTTTATGCGGGTGACCGTAGTCATTATTAAGGCCGCACATGATCACTGCATATTGGGGTGCCACTGCGTTTAAAAATGCATCACTGCTACTGCTGGAACTTCCGTGGTGTCCAACTTTTAATACATCAGCCTTTAAATCCCCCATCGATGATAAGGACATTTCCCGCTCAGATTCTGTTTCCGCATCCCCGGTAAAAATCATAGAATTATTCCCATAAGCCAATTTAACTACCGCACTGTAGTTATTTAGCTTTTCATAGGCATCCCCCACCGGTCCAACAAAACAGGCATCTACGCCCTGAAGGGGGATTTGTGTTCCAGCTTTAGCTGTACTCACCTTAAGACCCTGTTGTTTGATCGCTATCAGTAGATCCTCAAATGTTGCCGTGTTATGAGTTACTTTTGGCAGGTAGATTTTATGAACCGGAAAATCTTTTATTATCTGAATCAGCCCCCCGATATGGTCTGAATGGGGATGAGTACCTATCAGAATATCCAATTTAGATATACCCTGTGTTCTTAGATACTGGACTACCTGTGCGCCCTGGTTTCTTTCGCCTGCATCAATTAACATACTCTGCCCTGAAGGAGTTTGGATAAGTATAGCATCCCCCTGACCGACATCTATAAAGTGAACGCTTAATTTACCATCACCTATAAAAGAACTATTCCCCGACTCACTCCCGCTATCTACCGAGTGTTTAAGCGAATCTGAAACTGCCGCATTATCTTGATTGTCTGCATTGGTACCACACCCGCCCAAGACCAGGCAAAACATCAGCAATATTGAAATAATAAAATAAAGCCTTTTAGACAAAATAAAATCCTCCTTAAACCAGGGGGACGTCTCTCCTGATATTTTGTTCACATTCCAACGTATCGGTTCTTCTTTGCTTTCTGCACGAACCCTCTATTAATCTCAATAAACTCATTATCATCATGGTTGCCAGGCCTTCTACTTCTTCTCAAAGCAGGACATGGGTACGATTCCGTTTTGGCCCAGTATCTGCTGATGTCTGGGCACGGTCTCCTCTCCTTTAGCCATAAAGAATGTCTACTCCCCATCCTATCTCTTGTGCGAGGAAGATGTCAAGAAAACTGTCCCCTTGAACCGAGGTGCTCTCCCATCTCAGCTTTCAAAAACGAGTAAACCGTATTTTTAAATAAACAGGCCGATAAAAATTGCAAACTAATATATTTCAAAGCTAAAAATAACGGTCAAATAAGCTTATAGTCCTAAGCTATGTATATACATAAAAATTTTTATTCCTTAGTTTTAAATTAAAAGAAAGGAGATCAATAGCCAAGCATCTCACACTTTATCTGCATATGGAAGCGATTGAAGAGGTGGGCATTCTTTACCTGATATTTAGGGAATAAATTTCCCTTCCATTTAGTTTAGATTAGATGGAATCAAACGGAATAGATTGCGGGGATCTCGGTATTGCCGGACTATGTATGTAAATATCAGATCAGGGAAAGATACGGATACGGTTAAGTGAATTTTATATAGAATGGAGGACTAATTATTAGGCATTTAGGTTATTCAAAACAAATATTCAATTTCATGAGTGAAGAACAGATTAAGGAGTATCGCGAGCAATTATTACAAGCTCAATTAAGTTACTGCTATAAGAATTCCGAATTATATCGCAGAATGTTCCAAGAAGTCGGTTTTGAGCCACAAGACATTAAAACATTTGAGGATTTCCAGAAACTGCCAGTCCTTATGAACAAGGATCGTGAAAGGGAAAGCCAGGCAGAATCCATAGAAAAATTAGGACATCCTTTTGGTATGCACTTATGTTGTCGACCAGAAGAAGTAGTAATTATGGGATCTACCAGCGGAACTACAGGAGTTCCTACGTATACGTATAGTCTGACCAGATCGGATTTACAGGCCCTTAATGAGTATTGGGTCCATATATTTAAGTATATCGGCATTCATCCAGGAGATCGGGTACTGTTTGCCCATGCCCTAGGAATATATGCGACTACCTGTGTTGAAGACGGGATTCGTGCAGCAGGTTGCTTGCCTGTAGACGTAGATGTTCGTGGTGGTGCTCATTTCATTCTAGATAGTGCCAGACTTACCAGACCTCATGCAGCCTTTATGACTCCTTCTTTAGCAGAATATCTAGTGGATAGGGCTCCCCAAATAATCGGTATGAGCATGCGTGATTTTAAGTTTAAAGCGCTCTGCTGTGTTGGAGAAGTAGGAATAGGGGTTCCAGAAATAAAGCAAAAAATCGAAGATGGTTTTGGTTGCCGAGTTTATGATTGGATCGGTCCTATCGGCGGCACTTTAGCGATATCCTGCAATTCGGATGAATACTATGGTATGCATGCATTAACATCACATGGTGATCTTTATCCCGATGATCTTGTTGATCCTGAAACTAAAAAACCATTAGAGATTAAAGATGGCGTAATCGGTGAAGCGATATACACATCTCTGAATCGGAGAGCGTGTCCTATGATTCGTTTTGCCTCGGGAGATATGGTCCAGGTGTTTACAGAAGAATGTCCGAATTGTGGATTCAAGGGCAGAAGACTTAAAGTGGTTGGTCGTTCCGATGATATGATAATTGTAAAGGGAACTAATATATATCCCGCTGCAATCAAGAAAAGCATAGCGCAATTTATTCCTGAAATTACCGGTGAAATGCGTGTTGTATTAAACACTCCCCCCCCACGCATTGTTCCCCCTTTGGAGCTTAAGCTTGAATATGGAATTAACACCGAGCAAAAAGATCTTTCAGACCTGGAGGAAAGAATTAAAAAAGCCTTAAGCTTTGAGGTGAAAGTCAATCCTAAAATTGTTTGGGTTGAACCGAAAGCATTGGAAAAATCACTGGCAAAAACTCCTGTCTTTGAAAATAATTACTAATATTGATTATATCCAGTTTCAATGAAAGGGGAAAAAATGAAAGAATATAAGAATTTACTATTGGAGGTCGACGAACCAGTTTTGAAAATAACTTTGAATCGGCCTTCCAAAGGCAATTCCGTAAATAAAGAGACTAGTGCCGAACTTATGGATTTGTTTACCCAATTGAGATATGAAGCAGATATTCATTATATTGTTATAACCGGAGCGGGTAGGATCTTTTCGAGCGGTGCAGATATCCCGGAGGTAACTGAAAGCCCCGAAATGACACTTCCTGAGGTCAGGGCATATCAGCTTGATGGTAATGAACTCACACGCAGACTTCAGGATCTGGAACAAATAACAATAGCCGCAATTAATGGCCCCATGGTTGGGGGCGGCTTAGCTTTGGCCATAGCATGTGATTTTCGGATAATGGATGCTGGAGCCTGGACATCTATTCCCGAGGCGCAAATGGGTCACTTTTTCACCTGGGGCAGTACTCCTAGATTAGTTAACTTAGTGGGAGCGCCTAATGCCAAAGAAATGATTATGACGTGTGATCGAATTTATGCCGACGAGGCTTTAAGAATTGGTTTGGTAGATAAAGTGACTCCTCCCGGACAACTCTGCAATGTTGTAGAGGAAATGCTGACTAAGCTTAAGAAAAATCCATATCTCCCAATAAGATTAACGAAGAAAATCATTAATTCTATGACAACAACCGCTATGGGCAATATTGCAGTATTTGAGCCGGAGATGCACGAGCACGCTAATTTAACAGGTATACCTCAGATTGGTATGCGAAAACTAGTCGAAGGCCTGAAAAAGAAGAAATAGTAGTTCGGAAATATTATTTTTAATTCAACAGACAGCTAGGGTATAGACTGGCTGGCTGCTTACTTTGAGATTGCGGGAAGATTCCTCTGAACGGCAGATGAGCTTCTAACCTATGGGAAGGAAATCGCCTAGTAAGGTAAGTGGTACAAAGAAGATAAGAATGCAGGTAGATATCGATACCGCTATGAGCATCGAATCAGATGTGGTTGGGAGGTGCTCTGCTACCGAAGACAAAATTGAGGGTATGACTGCCTTTGTAGAGAAACGAAAAGCTGGTTTCAAAGGCAAATAGACCTAAAATTGAGATTCCACAGGATCATCATAATGTTAGTCCGATTAAGAAAAGGGATACGAGTGGACTTTAGAAATGAGTATGCACGCAAGTTATTTTCACACCTGATGAGGCTGTGAAAGTAGATTTATTCGAAAGGAGATTGGAATAATGATTAAAGAGTTAAACGAAGTTGTCCTAGTTAGCGCATGTAGAACCCCGATCGGTGACTTTGGAGGTTCTCTCCTATCAGTGAGAGCCAATGATTTATCCACAATAGCTGGCGCTGAGGCTATTCGGCGAGCAGGGATTGAGCCGAAACAGATTAATGAGTTAATGATGGGGATGTGTCTTCACCATGGCAATGGCTCTCTCCCTCCGCGTTTTGTGGCTATGGGACTTGGTATGGATCCCGCATCAACCGCCAGCATGGTAAACCAGAATTGTGCTGCTAGTATGAGGGCTATGGAAATCGCCGCCATGAGCTTGGCTACAGGTAAAAACGAAATAGCCTTAGTCATTGGTACGGAAAGTATGAGCAATATACCCTATATTTCTCAAACGGCCAGATGGGGAGCCAGAATGGGCGATGCGAAGCTCCAAGATCCCATGCTTTCCGATGGCTTGGTCTGTGGATTAGCCCAATCCCACATGGGTGGCACTGCCGAGAATATTGCCGAAATGTACGGAATAACCAGGGAAGAGTGCGATGAATTAGCACTTATAAGCCACCAGCGGGCTGTGAGGGCTTTGGATGAAGACCGCTTTAACCGGGAGATAGTACCCGTTCTGGTTAAGAAAGGCAAGAAGGAGTTTTTGTTCGAGAAAGATGAACATCCCATCCGGGGAGCAAGCCTAGAGTCCATGGCAAAACTACGGCCTGCCTTTAAGAAAGATGGAGTGGTTACGGCCGCTAACGCATCCGGTCTTAATGATGCTTCAGCGGCAGCCGTTTTGATGACTAAGAAGAAAGCTGAAGAACTTGGCATAAAACCATTGCTGAAATTAATAAACGTGTGCCACGAAGGTGTAGATGCCAGGGTAATGGGTCTTGGGCCAGCCGTGGCTATCCCAAAATGTCTGAATCAGGCCGGCATTAAATATGCGGACGTCGATTACTGGGAAATTAATGAAGCCTTTGCAGCTCAGGTACTAGGTGTTCGCAAGAAGATCAAGGAGGTTGCAGATATTGATTTAAATATTGGAACCTTTGAACAGGATGGCAATATAAACAACAATGGATCCGGTATTGCGTTAGGACATCCAGTTGGCGCTACGGGCCTGCGCTTAATCGTGAGTCTATACTATGAACTTGAAAGACTCAATAAAACATTGGGTGGAGCTTCCCTTTGTGTGGGCGGAGGATCTGCCATGGCCTCGTTATGGACAAGAGATATATAACACTTTACCTAGTTGCTTATTAAATGTGGTACAATTACCAATTTTCATCTAGGTAAGGAGGTCGAAGGTATGTTTTTTAGAACTTTGGTGGAAGACAGTACGATGATATTTAAGTTTGATAACAATAGGTATAATGCCATTTCTACCGAAACCTTGGTGGGATTAAATGAGGCAGTCAAACGCGTAAACAATGAAGAGAATTTAAAGGGCTTGATTATTACCGGGGAAGGACATATCTTTTCCAGTGGTTTTGAGTTAGCAACCTTTATATCTTTCAAAGATACTGCAGAGTGTATCGAATGGTTCAAATTTCAGGAAGAGGTTATGTTCAACCTTTTTGCGTGCAAAAAGCCAGTAATTGCTGCAGTTAATGGAAGTGCTACCGCAGCGGGGATGATAGTTGCTATGGCTGCAGACTATCGAATAGCTATTAATAATCCAAAAATAAAGATAGGTATGACCGAGATAAATATAGGTTTGTCTTTAACTTCGGTTGAGGCGGAAATAATGAAGTTTGGGCTGGATAGCAATAAAAACTTCCGAGATGTAATATTTTCCGGCAACTTTATGAATCCAACTACGGCTATGCAAAAAGGCATCTTGGATGAATTAATCACAGATGAAAACGAATTAATGGAAAAATCCAAGACCAAAGTGTCTGGCCTGATAGATTCTCCGGGTCAACCTTTTATACTATTGAAACATCTCCAGAAGAGGCAGGTTAAAGAATATATTCAGGAGAGCAATAACAATTTTGATTGGAATACTTTTGCAGGTACCTTTTTCAACGAAGTGGTTTTAACAACCTTGAGTAGGGTAAAAGCTTCAATGGCCCAATAATTCTTTCGTCATTGACTACCGGGGAGATGCTCAATGCAATGGAGTTGGTGGCTAGGTATCCAGTAATACTATTAGTCAAGTCCAAAAAGGTTGGAAATCAGATTTTGAAAGGATGGTAGAAAGTATGGCCATTAATACATTTAAACCCTTACCGCTATTGAATTCCTATATTGACCAGTGGGCAGTTCAAACCCCGGACGTGGAGGCCATGATTGAATTCATGACGGACAGGAAATTAACGTACCGGGAATTTCAGGAGTGGGTTGACCTGTATGCGTTACGTCTTCTCGACTTGGGAATTGCCAAGGGTGATCGGGTGGCTAGTATGCTCTTTACGACCCAGGAGCACTTTATTCTGATGTATGCGTGCTTCAAAGTAGGTGCTATTATGGCTCCCATTGATATGCGACTCAAGGAGACAGAGGTCGTTAGAGATCTGGAAAAAATCAAACCCCGAGCTATGTTTTTCCCCGGCGATTCGGATGTCCGCGAATTTTCACTGGTCGGCCGAACCCTTAAGAAGGAAGCCCCATACATCGAATTTCTAATTGAGGTTCCCCAGGTACCGGCTACAGCCCCATCATCTCCAGATTTCCTGCTGGCCACGGAACTTTTTAGTTTTGATACTTTACAAACTTTGCGTGATAAACCAGGTTTGATCCAACGTCTCGATGAAATCTACAAGACTCTGAAACCCCTTGATCCATGCATTATTATTTTCACCACTGGAACCACAGGTGCCCCGAAACCTGCAGTTCTAAACCACCGAGTCATTATTGCTTCCAACGAAATTTTGGCACGTATCTTTGGGCTAAAATCAAATGAGTGGCGCCTCATCAATCCACTGCCCCCCAGCCATATCGCAGGGACCACGGAGATTCCGTTTACCTCCTTCTATGTCGGGGGTACCGTAGTCTTGATGAACCTTTTCAACCCTGTCGAGATGTTAGAGGCTATTCAGCGCTATAAGATAACCGCTATTGCCACGGTTCCTACCATGTACCGATATATGTGGATGGAACCAAACTACAAGGACTACGACATTTCCAGCCTCAAGTTTGTGCTTTATGCTGGGGCAGCCGTTGACGTGCCCTTTCTAGAAGGGCTTTCCAGTATGGCACCGAGGTTTGCAACCGGCATTGGGATGACAGAAAATGCGGGATTTGCCACTGGAACACCTTCGGGGATTTCGGTGGAAGAGATGATGGGCCAGGTGGGACGGTCTTTCCCTGATGTAGCCGAGGTAACAATCCGCCAACCTATGAACGAGAATGGAACTGCCGGTGAGGAATTGCCCGACGGGGAGATTGGCGAAATCTGTTACCACCCGCCATTGGTTTTCAGCGGTTACTTTGGGAACCATGAGGAGACGGCCAAGACCATTTCCAAGGAAGGCATACTGTATACGGGTGACATGGGCTATTTTAAGGATATGGGAACATACCGCGGCCTGTACCTTGGTGGTCGGCGCAAATTCATGATCAAACAGAAGGGCTACAACGTCTTCCCCGACGAGGTACAAGCTTATCTTACACTGTATTCGGGGGTGCAGCAGGTCGAAGTGGTAGGAGTTCCGCATCGGCTTTTCGATGAAGGAATCTTTGCTTTCGTTCAGCCGAAACCAGGGGTAGATCTAACAGCAGATGAACTTCTAACACATACGAAGGGAATCGCTTCTTACAAGCGTCCACAGCATGTGCAAATCTGGCCTTCTGACCGGCCTTTCCCGGTGAACCGTTTGGGCAAGGTCAACAAACAGGAACTGCAAAAGATAGCTAAGGAAATTGCAGGGGAGCTGAAGGCAGTCGGACAATGGGATGCGGAAGCCGATAAATTAAATGGCTAACCTTATTGTTCGTCGGTAGTATTGGCCTAGGTTAGTTTTGAACTCGGTTTAGTTTTATGAAGTCTTATTCTTAGAGATAATATCCAGTCAAGTGCTGGATCCTTGGCGAGATGCACGGACCGTTTCAGTTTTGGGTAAACCTCCTGACAGATGTAAAATAAAAGCATCAGTCAGGAGGTTTTTGATTCGTTAGATATGCCATTAGCAGGCAAAGAGATGGTAGGACTCCTTAAGCAACAGGAAGTTTATCAACTTCCTGTTTACCCAGTTGCCTAATTTCATACCATAACCATGTAATAGTCAATAAAAAAGCTCCTAAATCTGATAAAGGTGAGGCTTTCCATACACCATCCAAACCCCAAAAGTGAGGAAGAATGAGCACCAGCGGTATAAATATAATGACTTGCCTGGATAAGCTTAATATAGTAGCAGGTACTGGCTTACCTACAGCCTGGAAATAACCTGCACCAACCAGTTGTAAACCTTCCAGTGGTAGTAATATGAAGAAAATTAGCATAGCATGCGATCCTAATTCAATCAATTGAGGATTCTGGTTAAAGAGCCCTATCAATTCCGCCGGCCAAACCCTGGAAATGATAAAACCAACAGTTACGATAGCAGTAGCGGCGATAATTCCTAATTTTAAGGTGTCTTTGACTCGCCCAAACTGTTTAGCTCCGTAATTAAATCCTATTATCGGCTGAGCGCCCTGACTAATGCCTATGACCGGTACTACAATTAAAGTGGCAACACTCATCAGTATACCTACGGCAGCTAAGGCCAAATCCCCTCCATAATAAACTAAACTGCGGTTAAGAATTAAATTTTGAACACTACTCGTTGCCTGCATAGCAAATGCTGGAAAACCGACCACTATAATTCCCTTAACCAATAATCCGTTAAGTTTAAAATTCTCAAGTCGGATTTTCAACAGACTCTTTCCTGAAAGAAAATAGTATAATACCCATGTACTCGTTACAGCATATGACAGTATTGTTGCAAGAGCCGCTCCCTTAATTCCCCAATGGAATATGAATATAAATAAATAATCCAATATGATATTCGTAATTGATCCAATTATCATCGTATACATTGCTGTTTTCGGATTGCCTTCAGCCCGGATAAAGTTATTCATCCCCACCCCAATCGCCATAAAAACACTACCAAGTAAAATTATGCTCATATAATCATTCGCATACGGGAATACATTGGCACTGGCTCCAAATAGAACTAAAAGTGGCTTAATGAATATTAAGCCCAAAACAGTTAAGCTAAACCCGATGGCGAGAAATAGCACAAAAGCATTACCAATAATCTGCTCCGCTTCAGACCCTTTCTTCTCCCCTAAGCGAATGGATATCAGTGTCGTAGCTCCCATGCTAATCAACATGACTAAAGCCATTAATATTATCACAATAGGAAAGCTTACCGTGACTCCAGCTAGAGCCAGCTCTCCTACACCACGACCTACAAAGATACTATCGACTACATTATACAAAGCATGGACTATCATGGCGATTATGGCCGGCAAAGAAAACTTTAGCAGCAACCTCGCAATATTTCCTGTTCTTAGTTGTTCAGATCTATCCATGTTTCTATCCCTTCACAATTCTTCTGTTTGTTTCATACCAAAGCACACTATACCACAAAAAAATAAGGTTTTCCAAGCACATCAATCATCAGTCAGCATCTGGCAAAATTGATATAATGCTAGGAAGACCTTATTAACCGGCTTTCAGTCTTACTCTTTTCCCTTGACATCAAGATGACATTCTCAACGTGACTCTAGAGGCCAAGGCTGATTTAATACTTATTACTTATAAATGCCATAAGTTCTATTGGCATCCTGAACAAAAATGATGCCATTACCTGGTTCACCAATTTTTAAATCTTCTCCTATTGAGGAGACGATCGATTCCGTCATTTCCCGTTCTGAAAGAATTATTACAATCTCTTTCTCTGGTTCAATTTCCATGGAAAAAAGCTTGCTGGTTTCATGAATCCCTGACCCTCTTGCATTAAGGATAGTACCTCCCTTTGAACCCGCTTTGGTCGCTGCATTAATAACTTCTTCAGCTTTGCCTTTATCTACTATTATGGTTATAACATGATACATAATATTAACTGCACCTCTTTCCGTTTTATTATTCTTACATATAACACTCTTGGATCCAAAAACACTGCAAAGAGAAGTTGTAAAAGCGATGCCATGATTGGGCTTATTAAATTCAAATTCTTTATTCATTTTTTCTAATGCCTGATAAGCAGTCGCCTTATCAGCTGCCAAATATACAATCTCTTTTCTTGTTTCAGAGAGTCCAAAGAAGACCAAAATACGGTTACTTACACAACCTTTTCCTAAAGTTATGGTCCCACCGGAAAGCCCATGACGTTTAGCTGATTTTATCAGTTTACTCCCTAAACCGGAGTTTACGATCACATATATTAATTCAAATTCATTAGTCATTACTTTCCATTCCTCCTTTTCTAGATTTAATTTTAAAGATAAAGCCTAAAATTTGCAGAGCTATTAATGGTGTCATTGCAACCATTGCTATCATGCCAAAGCCGTCAAGCAAAACGCTGGCTTGTTCTACTGCTTCTGCTGCTCCTTGTGCATATGCCAATATAAATGTAGCTGTCATCGGTCCCGAGGCAACTCCGCCTGAATCAAAAGCAATACCCACAAAAAGCTTGGGCACTACATACATCATTGCAACAGCAATAATATATCCAGGGAGTAGAAGCTGCCATAATTGCAATTCCGGGACTAGAATTCTGACCATAGATAATGCTACCGCAATACCAACTCCGATAGAAAGAGTAATCATAACCGCCTTTTTACTTACATAACCACTTGTAACATCTTCTATTTGATTTGTTAATACATAAACAGCAGGTTCTGCAAGAATGGTGACAAAACCTAGTATAAATCCTATAACAATAACGTAGGCCTTATTATCTAATGAAGCTATACTATATCCAACAGCATTCCCCACATCCATGAAACCCGCATTTACACCGACTAAAAATAAAACTAACCCTAAAAAAGTATATAGTAGGCCAAATAAAATCTTGCGGACAGATTTAATGGATAACTTAAACGAAATCTTCTGTAGCACTAGGAAAAATATTAAAATGGGAAGTAACGCTAAAATTATTTCTCCAGCTATTTTCGGTAATTCGTATATAAACGGTTTAATGATTGATGTTGTTATTCCTTCTTGAGCAAAATTACCTGTGATTTTTTCTGTTTTGGACACTATGCTCACAATCATTACTGATATGATTGCACCTATAGAAGCAATCGCTATTAATCCGAAGCTGTCTTCTTCGGATGCTCTACTATCCTTTTTCAACTTTGAAACACCCATAGCAAGAGCCAAAATAAACGGTACAGTTAACGCTCCTGTGGTTGCGCCCGAAGCATCAAAAGATATGGCCAAGAAATCAGGTGATGTAAATAATGCGATTACAAGAATTATGCCATATAGAATGGTTAGCAACTTATATAATGGGAAACTATGGACAATCCTTATAAGCCCTATAGAAAGCATTATTGCAACACCAACTGATACGATAGTAATAATACTGAACTTAGAAATTAAGCCTGATGTAACTATGTCTACTTGTCTGGCTAAAACATGAAGGTCAGGTTCAGCGATTGATATAAAAAAACCTAGGACTAATCCTACTATAGCCACTATCCACAATTTATTCGTTTTAGCAATGTTCGAGCCTGTGATGTTACCGATCGGAGTAATTCCAATGTCCACTCCTATTAAAAATATTGTTAAGCCGAAAATAATTATAACTGCACCCATAAGAAACCTTATGATTAATGGCGCTTCCAAGGGTGTTAAAGTAAAATTAAGAATCAATACTAACATTGTAATAGGAAGAACTGAGAATAAGACTTCTTTAATCTTTAAAATAATCACATCCAAATATTGTTCCTCCTTTCTGCATTTTTATTATGTGCTTGTTTGATGTCATTATTACCGTAAGCGTCAAATACTCAATACCTGTAAATCAAGAATTGCACCATTTATCATTTTTTTATCCGTCTCCATTCCGGGTCTTCCCCGCTATTTTCTACATGGATAGTTCAGGTAGGTTATCCTGCAGGCGTAACGGGATTGGCGTTCATAAAAAAAAGGAAAGCGGTGATTTCTACCCTTCATATTCGTCTTATTATATGAATCAGGAGGAACTGTAAGAGATCAATATAATCTCACATCTATCCTCCTGCAATTCCTTTATATAAGTTTCATATAGTCTTGTGCGCAATCCCCTACTCTACTGGCTTGTTATGGCGGGCCAAGTTTAGTTGCCGTCAATGTGTTTTTTAATGCTTGACCAGAATACTTTGCGCTGAACGGCCTATAGGTTTCTAAAATGGCACTCCCCCGCCAAGCATGGAATATATTTAATATTCCAATAGAATATGCATATAGAATAATGATATTGTTAACCTATTGCTTACATTGGGATTTTGGGAGTTTTTGTTACGGCTGGTAGTTTGAGTAGTGTTAAGGACAATTGCAGCCCCGTCTACTTTACTGGCATAAAAAACGATCATTGCCAAAAAACGTTGACAGCAAGAAACGTCCCGGCTGTCTTACCGGAGCAGTAAGTTAAATAACGCTATTTCTCCTTACTGGAATTAATCAAGCGCTGATAAGCTTTCTTTTCCCTGGTTCTTTTAATAGTTTTTTCTTCCAGCTTGCGCAGAGAAGTAAGAATATTATCCAATTGCTTTCCCGGAAATCCTGCTAATAAATGATCATCTGGAATATCGGTAGCGTTTCTACAGCCATAGCAACCTAGCGTAATATTAAGCTTTTGAGTAAGATGTGGAATAACCGTTATATCAACACAGGTTCCATTGGAAACAGCAGTACTGAAAAGCAATCTTTCTCCTTTATCATAAAGATCACTTAACGCCAACCACATAATATGTTCCGGTTTGCTTTGTACTATTATTACATCCGGTTCAAAATCAGCGGTTGCTAACGCCGATATTATAATAGCCGCATATCTTTTAAATTCGAATCGTGGCATATTATCCATTACAATTCTGCCGGCTTCTTTTTCGAAGCTCCCTAATTTTTCCAAAAACTCTCCGGTTTTAAGTTTTTCTGCAACTGGCAAAAACCCTAAAGCAGATGCCCCGTTGGCACACGATACATTATTTGCTGTCGCCATAAGTTTTTCTCCCTCATGGGCCCGCATGAGAAATTGGCAATAAGTATATCTTACATCAGAATTGTAATTTTGAAATTCTTCTGCTTCCCCATCTTTTAAAAACTTTACTCCGATAGGGGGTAAATCTAAATGTAAAATCCGGGTTAACTCTTCAGCCATTTCTGGATAATTCAACATATTGCCCTCCTCCAAGTTAAATTCAATATCCTTAAAAATCTTGCACCCTCCAAAGATTAGACTCTTCTAGCAGCGTCATTGCTCAGATAGCCTTTTTCCCCATTGTCAAGTAATTGATTTTGTCCTATTTATGTAAAATTATTATATCATAGACTTATAGCATCAAAGGCAAAAAGCGCAACAAACAACAGCGTGTTAAAAGGACCAGCCCCATAACACGGTTTTCTAAAAGTTGACACTGGGACTACAATAACAACTCATCTCTCGTACATAAACCATTATCAATGGCATTTTGCCGCAGTACAGCATATAATTCTGCCTGGGCGGCATTAATATAGGGCAACACAAACAGTACCCCGATAAATAAGGCGAGTGTACCTAATATCAACCAGCCCAGGAAAGAAAGGTCCAGTAAAAAGATGTGAAATTTATGCCCCCGGGTCATTTGAGTACTCAGTCGAACAGCTCGCTTATAACCAAGGTTGGGATTCTCAGTCAGTATATAGGGCACCATCCTGTAAGCATACGCGGCTACAATCCCAGGTATTATTAAGAGCAAATACCACAGGAAATTCAGAAAGCCCCGCCAAAACATGGACTTAATTATATCCAGATAGCTGTTTTTGTTAAAAGCATATCCTAAATGATTGAGATCGAAGAGGTATTGCTGCCCTTCCACAAAATACTTTCTGCTTCCTACTTCAAGCGGATACCCCACAAAAATGCGAAAAGCTATGGCCATCAATATGATCAGGCATACAAAGGCAATGATAAAAAACAGTAATGCCGGGGGGAACTCTAACCCGCCCAGGGAACCCCAGGCAGAATTAAAGTCTGAATTATTAAAATTCCAAGTAAAATTAAATGACCCTCCGCTGGTTGCTCCTACGATGGCCAAGACCAGACTGACTAAAAATGCTTTCCAATAACTTACCTTTAACACGGCTATTGCTCTGGATTTTAAATCCTTAATTTTCCACATATCAGGACCCTCCTTGGCCGTTGGCTTAGCCAAACAGCCTGCCAAACAATAAGAATATCGATAATGCAATCAAAGTGATGATATATAAGTATCGTATAAATGTTTTATATCCGTCACTTATGGTCATATTAAAATTATACTCGAAATTATTTATCAAGCTTTCTA
>CAZHHJ010000005.1:0-43916 GCA_964531295.1 uncultured Syntrophomonas sp. | reverse complement strand
GTCATAATTAAAAACCTCCATTCAGTATGTTATTTCTTCTTATCATTTTAAAAACACAACTTATTGTGCGGTTTTTACTGGAACTTGTCTCTATGCGGTGGCTTTTTGCGATTGAACTACCATATTAATATTGCAGGAATTGGCACGGTGACGACTTGCATTAAACAAGTCGTTATTATCCATTTGGTTAGTGATAGCATTCCAAGGTTCTTGAATAGTTTCATTTTCGCTTATTTTTTCTGATAAAATCCCCCAATCTGTTTATGGCGCGGTCTTATTATCTACATAAGTAAAATCAACTGACTTAATTACAATGGTTAGAGCCTCAGTCGTTTCAGTCATTGATTTTTTATCTGCAGTAAATTTCATTCGGTTGGCACTGGCAGGGCCACTAGCAGGAGTAACCTGTATTTCTATTTCATTTGTATTATCATTGGTTTCGGAAACCGTATAGGTCATTTGTTCGGTAGCCCCATCTTTCAGGACCTTTATTAAATTATCACTAGAAATGTAATAATTAGTAGCATCGCTGTCTTGTGAAATCCAATGTCCAATTAATGCTTTATCAACGCTCAAAGAGCTTCTGTCCGCATCATTGTTAGTGGGACTGATAGCGCTACACCCGCTTATAGCGAGCATAACGCACATTAAAATAAGAATAACAATTGAAATCCTGTTTTTACTCACGTTTATTATCCCCCTTATAATGTGCTTTTGGACTTAATCGTCGATATTTACATATCATCCTGGTTATTTTTTTTCAGAATAATAAATAATGTAACAATTCCCCACGCAATTATGGCGTAAACAATCATGGCTATAATGGTGGCGGGTTCTAAAACTGCTGTGGTCTCGATGCCTTGGGTTGCCGCAGTCCTAAAAATAGCATTAAATGGAACCAAGAATACCTGCGAACTTGAATAAACAAACGACACAAAACCGCTACCTGGATTCGCTCCCATTAACTTAAACACTAAGCGAAAAGCCAACAAGACCTCTAAAATGCCGAAAATATAATAAACCAATCTGGCTGCGGTAAAGCCTCCATTATTGTTTTGCACCATGCTATCATCACTCATAATGCCGTTCCTCCCTTCTCCTCCAGGCTTGATCAGCGGTTGGCTTGAAGTGAAGTATAAGCTTTCACAGCTAGTTGAATTGCTATACTCAACGCCTACCGCCGATGACATTTAGTAAAATCACAATAACAGCAATTACGATAAGGATATGAATAAACCCTCCCAGAGTATATGAAGTGACTATGCCCAGTAGCCATAAAACGATGAGGATTATTGCGATCGTCCATAACATAGTTCATCATCCTTTCTTAAATCTTAAATTATGTTGTGTAGCCAGTGTTATTTGCGAGAAGTATAAGCGCGGTAGAGCGTCTGTAATAGCTCAGTAATGATGTGGTAGTAAGTAGCGAAATCAGAAGTGTTTTTCTTGAAAGCATCCACCGTATCGATAACCTCGGAACTCACCTGTTCTATGGCAGCGCTCGTTATTTCGATACTTTCCTTGGCGGCATGGGAAACATATTCCGCCTCCTGCAAAATCACAGGAACGGTAGTTTTGAATTTGTCAGTGGTATCCCTGACATTATTGCTGATATGTTCAGTGTTCTCCAAAATACCCGGTATTGTCCGAATGGATTTCTGGATAGAATCTTCATTGGTTTCTACCAGCGAACGTAAGGTGCCGGTAATCTTTTTAATATCCCAGAGGACAGGTAGCGAAATAATACCAATTGCAATTACTAACGTGCAACCCAGAAAAAGTAATAGGTCCTGCAATGTGAATTGAATTACCATAACGAATCCCCCACTTAAACCTTTGATTCTCTCATCGTCTCTTCCATCTCGTGCGCTTTATCGTGGACTGCCTCTATTGTATCGTGTGCTTTATCGTGGACTGCCTCTATTGCTTCGTGCGCTTTATCCTGGACGGTCTCCATTGTCTCGTGCGCTTTATCCTTGACAGTATCCACTGTTTCTGCAGCTTTTTTCATCAAGGCCGCCCTGGTCTCTTTTCCTGATCTGGGAGCACAAAGAATCCCCATTAAAAAACCTGCACTGCCAGCGATACATATACCTATAGCGCATTGCCGGGATGCCAAGGATCTTTCCTTCTTCCTTTTCTCCTTGTTTACAAGATCCAACATATCTTTAAAAACCATTATTATCACTCCTTTCACTATTAATATACATTATACCACTTTATGCTTCAAATTATATTTTATTCAAGACGTACCATTTTTAAACAGAACCATGATCTGGTCAAGTCTAAGCGGAGATTAAGAAGCTGAACTAATTAACTCTTTCAAAATCGCCGTGATAGTTTCCACCTCCTGTTTTTGGGTTCAGGTTATTTCTCATGTTTGCTGCTACCTGCATACGTGTTAAGTATTTGGCGTTTATGTTGCTTCTCTAAATAAACGGGGGCTGAAAAACTTATTTTCCAGCCCCTTTTCATTATGCCATCAATTATTTATAACTCTGCTTTCTTATCACTCTTCTAAAACTTCTCCAGGTATTCCCTTATTTCCCAATCATAAACCCTGGCACTGTAGCTCTCCCATTCCTTGATCTTGGCCAGGCAAAAAAGTGAATATATGTGTTCGCCCAAAGCTGATTGGATCACAGGGTCCTGGCTTAACTCATTAACTGCCTCATAGAGATTCTCCGGCAAGGACTCAATATGGCTTCTTTTGCGCTCTGCCAGTCCCATTTCATATATATTTTGTTCTACTGGGTCAACAAGCAGCAGCTGATTTTTTATACCATCTAATCCTGCTTTGAGAATTACTGCCAGACCCAGATAGGGATTGCAGGTAGGATCAGGGCTTCTTATTTCAATTCTGGTTCCTATCCCCCGTCGGGCTGGTATTCTAATCAGTGGACTCCTGTTCCTGTAAGACCAGGCAATATGTACGGGAGCCTCGTAGCCGGGCACCAGACGTTTATACGAATTAACAGTAGGACTGGTGATGGCACATATAGCTTTAGCGTGCTTCATTACTCCCGCGATAAACTGCCGGCAAACTTCACTTAGTCCATCTTCCTTACCTGGATCATAAAAAGCATTTTCGCCATTTTTAAACAGCGAAACATGAAGATGCATACCGCTGCCATTTACACCAAATAACGGTTTGGGCATGAATGTAGCATGCAGGCCATGTTTTTGAGCGACTGTTCTTACCACTATGCGAAAAGTAACGATATTATCAGCAGTAGCCAGCGCATCCTGGTATTTAAAGTCTATCTCATGCTGCCCGGGTGCAACTTCATGATGGGACGCCTCTATCTCAAATCCCATGTCAGACAGGGTTTCCACCATATCCCGGCGGGCATCTTCCCCCATATCTACAGGCGGCAGGTCAAAATAGCTGGCCTTATCATTGGTTTGCAGGGTTGGCTGACCTTTTTCATCCAATTGGAACATAAAGAATTCGGGTTCAGGACCAACCATCATGGAGTATCCCAATTCAGCCGCCTCAGCTAAAACTTTTTGCAGGGCATAGCGGGGTGAGCCTTCAAAGGGTTTTTCATTTGAATCATAAATATTACAAATCAATCTGGCCGTTCTGCCCTCAGAAGTTGGGCTTATCCATGGCAGTACTAAAAAGGTATTCAGATCAGGCTTCAGGTACATATCGGACTCTTCGATACGTACAAAGCCCTCGATAGAGGAACCATCAAACATTAGATCCCCATCTAAAGCTTTATCTAATTGTTCAGTGGTGATGGAGACACTTTTCATTACCCCCAGAATATCAGTGAATTGAAGTCTTATAAACTTAACATCTTTCTCATCTACAATCCTGAAGATTGTTTCTCTATCCATATTTAAAACTCTCCTTTGAAGCTTTCCAACTAACCCAGATTAACATAGTAATATTAGCATATCAATTAATCTGGGATTGTTCATTTATTTCTAAATAAATCAATTCTACTATATCAGTACTATAACAAACGAAATCAATATTATTAAGGCCAGTATAAGATTGAATACTATCCCGGAAAATAAGCCCAGTACCGTCCCAAACCCGGTTTTAGCGGCAGCCCCGGCATCCTGCAATTCAATATATTCCCCAATAAATGCACCTAACCATGGCCCCAGCAATATGCCCAGGGGAGGGAAAAACAGGGCCCCTATAAAGGTACCTATAAATGCACCCCATATTCCCTTTTTGCTCGAGCCAGCGTATTTGGCGCCAAGGGCGGTAGATAAATAATCAACAATGACCGAAAGCACGGTTACGGTTCCTATAATAACTAAATACTTGGGGGTTACCTGCTGAAACCCTTCGTGCCAACCGTAAGCCGCTATGGAAATGAATATCAATGGTATCCCTGGAATTAAAGGAATTATGGTACCTGCTATTCCCAAGAGTATCAAAAAGAATACTAGTATTAGCAACAAAACGCTAGAAGTCATCAGCCTGCCTCCTGTACTATTTTTCTTATTTTAAAATGATTGATTGCAATATTTGTGCCATGAGATATCTGATGTGTTCGTAGGTAAGCCCTCCCTGCAGGTATGCGCAATATGGTCTGCGCATAGGAGCATCACAGGAAAGCTCGATGGATGATCCCTGCACAAAGGTACCGGCAGCCATCACAATTTTATCCTTATAGCCGGGCAATTCTCCATATTCAAGTTTCACATCGCAATCAAGCGGTGATGATGCTTGAACCATTTGACAGAATTTAATTACTTCCGCGGCATCTTTAAATTTAACTGTTTGTACAATATCCCCCCGTTTATCATCCCACCCTGGCAATACTTCATATCCATATTGTTCCAAGAGGTAGGCCAGGAGGGTCACTCCTTTCAAAGCTTGCAAAACGGTATGGGGGGCCATAAATAGTCCTTGATAAAACCAGCGTTTATTGACCAGTCCGGCTCCCAGTTCTTTGCCTAGGCCCGGAGCAGTCAAATACCAGGATATTTGTTCCACTAGATCTCCCCTGCCGCATATGTAACCGCCTGATGGTGCCAGTCCTCCGCCAGGATTCTTTATTAATGACCCGGCTATTAGATCAGCGCCCGCTTCCAGTGGTTCCATCTCCTGTACAAACTCTCCGTAACAGTTATCAACAAAAACTATAAGCCTGGGGTTTATTTCTTTTACCATTTTAGTCAGGGTTTGAATTTCTTCAACGGTTAAGGCTGGTCGCTCACTATATCCACGAGATCTCTGAATTAAAGCCATCCTGGTGCTGCTGGAAACACTCTCCTTAATTTTGATCCAATCAGGCTTACCCTTTTCATCCAGGTTTATTTCTTTATATTGTATTCTTTTGCTAAGCAGTGAACCGGGTAAATCTTTTATTATGCCCGCCAGAGTATCGTATGGTCGGCCGGTCAAGGAAAGCAGTTCATCACCGGGGTCTAAAATGCCAAACAAACAAGCGGCTATAGCATGAGTGCCTGATACTATCTGCGAACGGACTAGGGATTCCTCAGCGGCAAATATTTGCGCATAGATTTCTTCCAGGACTGCTCTGCCAGGGTCATCATATCCATAACCAGATGAAGTATGAAAGTGATATTCTCTTACCTTATGATCTTGAAAAGCTTTTAAAACTTTGAGTTGATTAAAATAAGCTGTTTCATCTAATTGGGAAAACTTATCGGTAAGTTTTTTTTCCGCGTCTCTTATTATTTCTAAAGCATTCAACATTAAGCCACTCTTTCGGGTTGTTACTATATTGTTGCTATACTGCTCCCATATCTGGAAGGTCTGTATCATCAATTATTATCAGGTCTTTTCTGGTCAGGTATTCCCTGTTCACTACTCTAACTGCATGCAGACGGATAGATTTCTCCACCAGATTCCTTACATAACGAGCATTGCCGCTATGAGGATGTCTGCTTTTGGTAAAATCGGCCAGGTGCTGTTTAATTTTCCACCGGCAGCGGTTATTCATTTGATAATCTCTATCTTCGTACATATGAACAGCGATTTGAAACAATTCATCATCATTGTAATCAGGAAAATCAATGTGAATAGGAAAGCGTGATTTAAGACCGGGATTAGACGTAATGAAGCGATTCATTTCCGATGAATATCCCGCCAGTATAACCAGCAGATTATTACGGTGGTCTTCCATGGACTTGACGATGGTTGCCACTGCCTCCCGGCCGAAATCCTTCTCACCACCCTGTGAAAGAGTATAGGCTTCATCTATAAACATAATCCCACCCAGAGATTGTTTAATCATTTCCCGGGTTTTTTGAGCGGTATGGCCGATATACTCTCCCACCAGGTCAGCTCTTTCAACTTCCAGAAGATGTCCTTTACTGAGAATGCCCATATCGTTTAACACCTTGCCCAATAACCTGGCTACGGTAGTTTTACCTGTTCCCGGATTCCCTTTAAAAACCATATGCATAACTATAGGGCAGTTTTTTAATTGCTGCTCTGCCCTTTTCTTCTGTACCAGCGAAAATGCAGTTAATTCTGCCAGGGTCTTTTTAACTTCCTCTAATCCAATTAGATTCCCCATTTCTCTGAATGAAAAGCTTTCATTCAGATTCTTGGGTAGAAGCAGTTCTTTGCTGTCATTCGATGATACACTACCAGATTCTGCATACTTCATAGATATCTGCATTTTACCACCACTCTCAAATCCTCTAAAATATTATATGATAAATTATTAATAGTGGTGATATTCCTAATAGTTTACTTGATGCCCAGGGAATATTTCCATCAGCCTCAAGTTTACAGGACCCTATGTCCTGCCGGGGATAGGCCCCCCCGCAAGCGGCGAGGTTCAGGTCGATGACAAAAGCCCCCTTCGGGGACCTCAATCAAAGTGCTCATGGCTGTTATTCTTCGGCCTTGGGATCGAGATTTATCATCCCAATCGGTCTAATCGGCGCTACCGTTGATATAGCGTGTTTATAGACCAGTTGTTGTTTGCCGTCTGTTTCCACTATAACCGTAAAGTTATCAAACCCCTTAACCACTCCCTTTATTTGAAACCCATTCACAAGAAAAATGGTAACCGGGATTTTCTCCTTTCTCACCAGGTTTAGGAATGCATCTTGCAGGTTAATCTGGTTTCTATTCATAACTCCAGACCTCCATTCATATTTCTCTATCTAGTATTAGATTTTACACTGTGTGCAGATGTCCTTCAATATAGGCAGCGACTTTTTCTAATAATATTTCTGTCTCAGTGTTTTCTCCGGCCTCTATCCAGAATATGCGCTGGTCTTTCTTAAACCAGGTATACTGGCGCTTAGCGAATCTGCGGGTTTCTCTTTTTATTTCATTTATCATAGCTTCGCGATCAATAAATCCGTTCAAATAAGCGATTACCTGTTTATACCCCAGGGCCTGCATGGAATTAAGGTCATCACGGTAATTAGGTGTTCTCCTTAAAGCCAATACTTCATCAATAAGGCCCTGTGCTATCATTTGGTCTACCCGCTGATCTATTCGCCGGTAGAGTTCTGACCGCTCCAGGTATAGACCTACTGCAGCCAGTCTATAGGTATCCTCTTCCCGCTTTTGGAAGCTTGAAAACGTTTGCCCGGTTAGTTCATAGACTTCCAGGGCCCGAACGATTCTTTTCCTATCAGTACTGCTGATCATTTCACTATATGCTTTATCTACATTCTGCAAGACCCCATAGGCAAATTCAAGACCTGATACATTAATTGTATCTTCCCACTTTTTACGTACGGATTGTTTTGATTCTATAGGGAAAAAATGATAGTTGTCCACTACGGCCTGATAATATAATCCAGTTCCTCCCACCATAATCGGCATATTACCCCGCTGGTTAACTTCAGCAATAAGCTGACTTGCCAATCGCTGGTATTGAGCTACATTAAAATCCTGGTCAATATCAACAATATCCATCAAATGATGAGTTGCTAGAGACCGTTCCTCTGCAGCGGCTTTAGCTGTTCCAATATCCATGCCCTTATAGACCTGCATGGAGTCACAGCTGATAATCTCCCCATTCAACTTTTCAGCCAGTTTCAATGCTAAAGCGGTTTTACCTGATGCAGTTGGTCCTACGATCGCGGCTAAATTATGCATTTTCAATCCATCCCAGCAATTGCTTAATTGTATAAGCATATGATTAGTTAATATCAATTATCCCGTATGCTACGTTATTGTTGCTACTTCCGCTTACTCTTTGGCAATGCAATCGGGCAAATTCACTGCTGCCCTTTCTTTCTTTTATGACCACTCTCCTCCTGGCTACCCGGCAGGCTTGTGATACTGCCTCCTCGCTCAGCGGATCGGGATTGGCTGCTTCTCGCAATGGAGATATGGCCTGGCTTTTTAGCAGAGGATTTCTAAACATGGGGTCAAAATATACAATATCATAGGCATTATCGTCCAGGGCCGGCAGGTAATTATTATGATCCTGATTGATCACTCGTATTCTCCCAATCGCTTCCTGCAGCCAGGGCATATTGGATTTATAAAGCTGCATACCCCATTTGACTATGTGACTCACTGCCAGGGATGATTCAATGCCATCTACCTGGCCCCGGGGCGTAAAATAAGATGCTACAATGGCATCTGCTCCCAAACCTAGGGTGCAATCCAAAAAATGGTCATCTTCTTTTAATCCGCAGGCCTTAATCAGCGGGTCCATAATGCAGTCTTTTCTATAGGTAGAAATTCTTACTTTAGCCATACTGGGGTGAAAAAAGAATTTATGGTCATGGCAATACATCACTGGTCCACCTGCCTCCCATACAATTACCGCCTGGACTTGATGTTCAGTGCGGATCCTGGCTAGGCTTTGTCTTTGTCTAGGTACATAAGGTATCTGGCTCTCGGCAAGAAATGCTCTAAAATCAGGGTTATTATCATCGAGCTTTGATTGGGTTGTGGTAGCAAGTATATCCATATTATCGCCTCTTAAACATTCGTTCCAGGTCCTCATAACCTAGTCTTATAATGGTTGGTCTCCCATGGGGACAATGCTTATAATCCTCAAGCTGGAACAAGTTTTTAATAATTATTTCCATTTCATCCTGCCTTAAACGCTGGCCAGCTTTTACCGCCTTTTTACAAGACATGATGGTGAGTGCTTTTCTGTTCAAGTCGGGCAGATTTTTGTTTTTCAGCAACTCGTCGAGTATTTCGTACAGCACTTCTTTTTCCCGTCCTGATGCCAGGAGCGGAACGGTTCGGATAGCAATTGATTTGTGCCCTATCACCTGTATGCTAAAGCCCAGGGAATCCAGGGAGTCCAAATTTTGCTCCAAGGTTTCTATCTGAGTTGCTGATAATTCCAGGGTGATCGGGAAGATCAAATCTTGAACGCTACCGTGGTCCTGCTGGTATTCATCCAGCAGATGTGAAAACAGTACTTTTTCATGGGCTGCATGCTGATCAGCAATCCACAGGGAGTCATCCTTTTCAATAAGAATGTAGGAGTTAAATACCTGACCTATAATTGTTATTTCTTCTGCCTTATCAACCGCTTGCCGCTCAGATTCTATACTTTCTGTAAGATATGTCAGATCGGCAGCATTTTCACAGCTGATATCTTCCTCGTTTACAGCAGAACTGCTGCCAAATACCGGCTGCTGACTGATAACCCGGCTCGATTCGTTTGATACGGTCGACAGCTTTTCGCCCACAGCAGGGGTATCTGACCTCAAATAATTAAGGTTGACCCTCCAGTTGCTCTTTTCCAGTCTGTCTCTTAAGACATCGAGTACCACCCGAAATATCCCTTGTTCGTCTTTAAATCTTATCTCGCTTTTCTGGGGATGAACATTGACATCAACGCTGGCAGGATCAAGATCTACAGAAAGGCTGACACCTGGATGCTCTCGGGATAGCACTCGGCCCTGGTATGCTCTGTCTATCGCCCGGTATAAAATGGGGCTTCTTATTGGTCTGCAGTTTATAAAAAACAGCTGGTTTTTCCGGTTATTTCTCTTGATTTCCGGTTGGGAAATCAAGCCTTTAAGCTGATAACTGTCCCCTGAATAGGAAACTTCCATCAGATGCTCGGCAAAGTCTCTTCCATATACAGCCATTACTGTATCCAACAAAGAATTATTACCCGGGGTTTTGAAATAGTTTTTCTTTTCATTGCTGTAGGAAAAAGATATGTCCGGCCTGGCCAGAGCATATTTGCACATCAGTTCATGGATATGATTGCTTTCTGTTACTGCGGATTTTAAAAATTTCTTACGAGCCGGAGTGTTATAAAATAGATCTTTAATTATTATTCTGGTTCCGGCTGGTGATGGATTAATCTGGTGAACTGCCAGCTGTCCTCCTTCCAGGTAAGCGTAAACCCCCGCTTCAGTACCAGATTTACTGTACATATCTATACGAGAAACCGAAGCTATACTGGGCAGAGCTTCGCCTCGAAATCCCATCGTCAGAATATGCTGCAGATCTTCTTCGCGCTTAATTTTACTGGTAGCATGACGAAGAAATGCCAGGGGGACTTCTTCGAAGTCTATCCCCTGACCATTATCTTCTACTTCTATTTTTTCACTGCCGCCTCCGGCAATTTTAACCGTTATCCGCCTGGCTCCCGAGTCAATCGAATTTTCAATAAGTTCCTTGACTATGGAAGCAGGGCGCTCGATTACTTCACCAGCGGCAATCTTATTTATCAAACCATCATCCAAGAGTTTAATAGGCATGCTAAAGGACCCTTTCCTCTCCAGTCCTGGTTATTATCGATTTATACTCATCTTTAACCCGATCCTGCAGATATACTATATCATAGGTACTATTGTTTAAAGTATTATAGGCATCGCGAGCCTGTGCCTGACAGGTGCTGCAGGCGTAAATAGGTAGCTGTACACAGGCTATATGATATCTTTTGCCATTGGGATGCTGAGCAGTAGAGATTATTACTCTGAAACCTCCGCAAGCAGGACATAGTCGAAGTTCATTTCTTTGTGCTTCACTTATATTATCGGTATCATAAAATATACGGTCCTGCGAACTTTGAAATAATCCACCACTCTGGCGGTTTTTTTCAATAATCTCTTCCCGCTTACGGAATGTTTTCAACTGGGTGTCGACGATAGTATAGATCCTCTCCATATTGCCAGCCGGTTCTTTTAATCGGGCCGGATTATAGTCAGGTTCCCGCAAATTGGAATAGTCAATCCCGGCCATGGCCATAATGATACCCATATTTATATAGGGCAGGGCTGATTCTACTGAATATCCTCCCTCTAATACTGCTATATCTGGAGCCAGGGTTTCATTTAGCCGGGCATAGCCCTGGGCAGAAAAAGCCATATTAGCCAGAGGATCGCTGTAATGGTTGTCCTGGCCAGCGGAATTAACTATTACATCAGGTTTAAACTCATCTAATAAAGGCATGACCAGATTATCCAGTACGTAGTGGATGCCGGTGTCAGTGGTACGTGGTAGCAAAGGTATATTTATGGTAGTACCATAAGCCAGAGGTCCACCGGTCTCTTCCATAAAACCTGAACCCGGATACAGAGTTCTCCCATCCTGGTGGAAGGATATGAACAGCACATCCGGATCATGGTAAAATATTTCCTGGGTTCCATCGCCATGGTGAACATCGGTGTCAACTATGGCAATACGCTTCACAGCATATTTCTGGCGGAGATATTCCACCATAATGGCCTCATTGTTGATGTTACAGAAGCCCCGGTTGCCATGGGCTACGGTCATGGCGTGATGTCCTGGCGGCCTGATAATGGCGAAACCATTTTTTACCTCGCCCTGCATTACCGCGTCAGCCATCACCAGAGCAGAACCGGCTGAAACCAGGTGAGCTTCCGTGATCTGAGCTTCCACATCCGGTACACAGAAATGTACTCTCGCGATATCCTTTAGGGTGGCCAATCCAGGCTTATATTCTTTAATTTGGGGAAGATCCATGATCCCTTCCTCAAATATCTGGTCCCGGGTATATAGAAGTCTTTCTTCCCTTTCAGGATGGGTAGGGGATATAGCCCAGTCAAAAGCTGGGAAAAACAATATACCAGTCGGTTTCATATCTTCACCCCCTTGAATTCTTTGATAAAACCAGGTGAAACTTGTATTCCCACTTCAAATAATTTGCCGACCCGATCCCATCCCCGAATCATGTTGAACTGTTCTTCCAAAAAGAAAATGGAATCAGCTGTGTATTCTTCCATACCTAGTTCCTGTCCCATAGTGAGCAGATATTGTCGGGCCATTTCCCTGGCGTCAGCCAGTTGGAAATTTCTGGGTTTCCCCAGTTCTCCGCTGCTGCCACCCGGGTCCAGAGTATATTTCTTGCTCTGCGTATCGACTCGCAGGACTACGGTGAGGGTGGGTCTGACTACTGACGCTCCCAGGGCATTAGCCACCGGGGAATAGGGATGAACAAATGGCTCAGCCCTCATCATCTCTGCCAGGGCTGGAACCATGGCTGGTGCTGCAGCACCAATGCCTATGACCCGATCCAGAGTGAATTTACGCTGATTGATTACTTCCCATACTTTATAGGCCGGTTCGTTTTCCCATTGCAGAAACATTTCGTTCACTGCAGTAAAAAGCCGGTTGCTTACATAATCTACTATCTGAGCACAGACTTCAGCAAGATCCAGGTTCCGTTGCGCAGCTATTTCTCCCAGCTTGATTTCCGAGCTGGATATCTCCCCTAAATTGAGATTAAGATGAAGATTGAAGGCATCGGTTACGGTAGGTCTTTCGCCGCCGAAACAAGCTGCCGGACCCAGCCTATAAGGCTGAACCCCGTCGGTAGTTATAACGCTGTCACCACCGAGAGCAATGGATCTCACCGCGAAAGAATTCACATGGGTGAGATGCTTTTCTATCATCGCCCCCTTGGATGCGTATAATGGCTCACCGGCAATAATAAGAGATAAATCCGTGGTAGTACCACCGATATCAATGACCACCGAGTTTAATTCATCCCGAGTTAAAGCTAAGCCTCCCATGGTACTGGCCGCCGGGCCAGAAAAGACAGTTTCACAGGGTTTGCCCCGGGATGCCTGCAAAGGCATGGTGCCGCCATCTGCTTTCAAGACCTGTACGTCTGTTTCGATTCCCCTGATTTTAAGGGCTTCTTCAATTTCATCCACAAAGCTGTTCCAGGCCTTTATAGTCATCGCGGTAAAATAAGTTGTGGCGGCTCTTCTGGGGAAATTCAGCTTTCCTGATATTTCTGAACTTATCGCTACATATACTCCGTCACATTCCTCGAGTATCCTATTCCTCAATAATTTTTCATGCTCATTATTACGGTTGGCAAATTTTGATGCAATTGCAATCCTACGTATACCCGAAGATTTGATCCAATCCAATAGTTCCTTAATTTCCGCCTTATCCAGCCGTTCTATTTCTCGGCCCCGGAAATCGATGGCCCCTTTTAGAAAATAAATTTCACCGGTTAGATCGTAGGAATCATGCGGCAGTCCATAACCCGGCAGCAATACCAGAGCAGTTTTTTCTCCCCGCCCCGCGGCCAGCAGGTTAGTAACCAGAGTAGTACTCAGAACAATCCTGTGGATCTGAGTTGATTCATCGTGGTCCAGTAGTTCATCTAATACCTGCAAGAGGCTGTTTTTTAAGTTTTCTTCGTCGGTAGGCTTTTTCACTGATCTCACTATCTCCCCCTGGCTGAATAGTACCCCATCAGTGAAGGTGCCTCCTACATCAATTCCAATTAGCAATGATTGCCACCTCCCATTGATATCTTAACGTATAAACGTCTAATAATCCCATTTTCGTATGCTCGCTTTAAGCTAAAAGCTGCTTCCATTTGAATAATATATTAATCGCATCCATAGGGGTTAATTCGTTCACATTGAGTTCTTCCAGTTCACTCAGGACTGGATTCTGGGGAGCAAAAAGGGACGGTTGGGAAAATAGTTCTGCCGAGCCAGGCGAAGTTTGTCTCTCCTCCAAGTCCAGCAAAACTGCCTGGGCCCTTTCAATCACGGGCAGGGGAAGTCCAGCCAGCATGGCTACCTGAATACCATAACTTTTGTCCGCTTTGCCGGGCAAAACTTTTTTGAGAAAAACCACTGTATCTTCAGTCTCGTGAACAGAAACGGATAAGTTTATTACCTGTGGATATTTGTCGGACAGGTCAGTTATCTCATGGTAATGAGTAGCAAACAAGGTCCGGGCTTTAATCTTTTCCAGTATATATTCACTGACCGCTCGGGCAATACTCATTCCATCGTAGGTGCTGGTACCGCGCCCAATTTCGTCTAGTATAATGAGGCTTTTCCTGGTGGCATTGTGCAGGATATTGGACACCTCAACCATTTCAACCATAAAAGTACTGTGTCCGGCAGCCAGGTCATCTGATGCTCCTACCCTGGTAAATATTTTATCCACTATCCCTATGCAGGCCGATGCTGCGGGTATAAAGCTGCCCATCTGGCTCATCAAAACCAGCAGAGCAATCTGTCTTATGTAGGTGCTTTTGCCCCCCATATTAGGACCGGTTATTATGGCAAAAGCATTATCGTTTACCCCGATTCGAGTATCATTGGGAACAAAACGATTTTCGCCCAAATTATTTTCCACCACCGGGTGACGGCCGGATTTTATTTCGATGCTTTCATCGCAAGTGATAGCAGGCCGAACATAATCATGCTTATAAGCTGTTTCCGCCAGACTGAATAAAACATCCAAGACCGCCACTTTTAGCGCTGTTTCCAAGATCCTCTTTATATGCTCAGATAATTGATTTCTTATCTGCAAAAATTCTTCATATTCTACTGCATAAAGTCTTTCCCGGGAACCCAATATTTTATCTTCATAATTCTTAAGTTCTTCAGTGATAAATCTTTCAGTATTTACCAGGGTCTGTTTGCGAATATAATCAAGCGGCACCCTGTTAATATTAGACTTGCTTACCTCTATATAATAACCGAAAACCTTATTAAAGCCAACTTTAAGGAATTTGATGCCAGTTCTTTCTTTTTCTTGGGCCTCAAATTCCATCAGCCACAGGGCTCCCTTTTCTGACAGAAGTCTCAGTTCATCAATCTTATCTCTGTAACCGGTCTTGATTATGTTCCCTTCTTTTAAGCTCAAGGGTGCCTCGTCATTTATACTTTGATCAATCAGATCAAAAAGATCCTGCATTTTATCCATAGCTGCAATTTCCCGCAGCAGGTCACTGTGGAAACTGTCCGGCATTTCATGCAGAACCCGCAATGAGTTTTTCAATGCCAGCAAATCTCGAGGATTGGCCATGTCACTGCCGATTTTACCAGCAATTCTCTCCAGGTCATAAATATTATCCAGCAAACATTTTAATTCATCGCGTAAAGCCAGGTTATCCTTTAATTCCTGAACCCCATCCAGCCTTTGTTCTATATCTTTTTTCTTCTTCAAGGGCTGCTCTATCCATTTTTTGATCATGCGCTTACCCATGGAAGTGCGGCACTCATCAAGCACCGCCAGCAGGGAACCTTCTTTTTTACCCGCGCGCATGGTAAAGGTTAATTCCAGATTCCGGCGGGTGTAGTAGTCCATTTCCAGATAGGATTCAGTATTATACAACCTTAAACTCTGCACCTGCTTCAAGCTGCTTTTATGAGTCTTGTTTAAAAATGCTATAATGGCTGCGGCAGCTTTAACAGCATTTCCATATCCTTTTAGGCCGAAACTCTCCAGACTGTGGACCGTAAAATGACGGGTAAGTATACTCTCAGCCCGGTCATGGTATAGAATGTCCTCAGGGATATCACTTACCGCCATTTCTTCGGATAAAAAAGCTGGCTTTTGCCACTCCAGTTCCAGACTGGATTCCATATTCATCAAGACCTCGACTGCTGCCAGCCGCAGCAATTCACTATGCAGCTTGGCGTCTCTATCTTCTCCGCTGAATTCCGTTACCCCGAAATCGCCGGTAGAAACATCTATGTAGGCAAATCCGTGACAAGCATTATCGCTAACTATAGCAACCAGATAATTGTTTTGCTGTTCATCTAAAATATTGTCATCCATAACCGTTCCCGGAGTTATAATTCTGATTACTTCTCTTTTCACTATGCCCTGGGCAGATTTAGGATCTTCCACCTGTTCGCAAACAGCTATGCGATACCCACGCTTAATTAATTTGGCTATGTAATTGTTGGCGGAGTGATAAGGAATCCCGCACATAGGTATCTTGTTTTCCTGTCCGCCATCCCGTCCGGTTAACACTATATCCAGTTCTTTAGAGGCAACCCTGGCATCTTCAAAAAACATCTCGTAAAAATCGCCCAGGCGAAAGAAAAGAATACAATCCTGGTGCTGTTCTTTAATCTGCAGGTATTGTTCTATCATGGGCGTAAATTTAACAGTCAGTTGAAGAACCCCCTAGAATAAAATATTTACGCTAAAATATCTTTGCTTAAAAAGAAAGACCCGGTAACCCAGGTCTTTCTGCTTAAAGTATGTTCGGCAAGTATTATGAGCAGCCACTGCAGGAATCGCAGGAATCGCCGCAACTGCCGGTAATAGCCTGGTTCATAGCAAAATACACTGCCTGCATTAGATTATCAAATCTTTCTTGCGCAGACATCATTTCCTGCAGCAAAGCATTATTACCCAACTGCTGTTCCAGTATTTGAATATGATCTTCTTCCCCTTTGGATACCAGCAGACCATCATGCCTCTTATGATCTAATTTCATTTTCGCATCCTGGTATTTTATGATAAGGTTGGATGCTTCGAAATCATCGTTTAATTTATCCTGCAATTCCTTTAGCAAAATAATTTCCTCAGAATCGCCTATAGATGTTCCCAGATCAAATGCCAATTTGATAATATCTTCTTTTGCCAAAACATTATCCCCCTTATTTTTATTCATTAATATTTCTTACCCCATTATTTCCCCAAACAAAGAAAAAGTTTTTGCTTCTGTTATTCTAACATTTATTACCCGTCCGATTAAGTCTTTTGAACCAGAAAAGATTACAATGCGATTAGTACGGGTGCGGGAAGTAAGCTTATCTTTATCAGTTTTACTCCAGCCTTCGACCAATACTTCCTGTATGCTTCCTTCCAGTGACTGATTTATTTCTCGGGCGATTGAATACTGCAGCTTGTTAAGGTTTATCAGACGTTCCCGGCGCACCTCCAGTGGGATTTGATTATCCAGGACTGCTGCTGCCGTACCAGTACGAACCGAATACATGAAAGTAAAGGCCGCATCAAAACGCACTTTATTAACCATGTCCAATGTCTCCAGGAAATCAGAATCGCTCTCTCCGGGGAAACCTGCGATAATGTCGGTAGTTATAGCTGCCGAAGGCATAATTTTCTTGATGCTATGGGTTCTCTCCAGATAATGTTCCCGGGTATAGCCGCGATTCATGGCACTTAGTACCTTGTTGCTGCCGGACTGCATGGCAACATGAATATGTTCGCAGACCTTCGATTCATTAGCGATGGTTTGAACCAACTTGTCGCTCATATCCCGGGGATGTGAGGTCATAAAACGGATTCTCTCAATACCTTCTATTTGATTCACCAGATGCAATAAGTCTGCAAAATCACAAGCTTTCTGCAATCCTCTTCCATAGGAGTTTACATTCTGGCCCAGGAGTGTAACCTCTTTAAATCCCTGTTCTGCTAAAGCCTCAATTTCGCGGATTATATCGCCAGGCAGTCGGCTTCTTTCCCGTCCCCGAGTATAGGGTACTATACAGTAAGTGCAGAAGTTGTTGCAGCCAAACATGATATTTACAAAAGCGCTTACACTTCCCTGGCGCTGCGAAGGGAGATGTTCAACAATATCACCTTCCCGGTCATATACCTGTACTATCGGACGGGAAGCCCTTTTTACCCGCTCTATTAAGTCAGGTAGTTCATGCAGGTTGTGGGTACCAAACACAATGTCTACTTTTTGCTTCTTCAGCCTAGTTCTTACATTGTCTAACTGGGCCATACATCCCCCGAAGGCGATAAGCAAATCGGGTCGCTTTCTTTTCAAAAGAGCTACTTGCCCTAACTTTCCATACACCTTATTCTCCGCTGAATGACGCACACTACAGGTGTTAAAGACCACTAAATCAGCATCTTCTAAATCACTTGTCAATAAATAACCCATTTCTTCCAGAATACCGGCTATCACTTCGGAATCACGTATGTTCATTTGACAGCCGTATGTCAATATATGATATCTGAGGGCATCCCCGGCATTATCAAGCTTCTGTTCCATTTATAGATTCCTTTCACATATTTATTGTTATCGCTTACCCGATTTTACACGACCCGCAAACTAAATTAAAGTATTTATGTATTAAAAAGAAAGGGGGGCCATTAGCTTCACGCATGTTGACACCGACCACTGTAAAAGTACTTTATGAGTTTAAAGAGCAAATAAAAAGAGGCCTGTTAACAGACCCCTATAGAACGTCAATTTTAATATTTTAGTATCTGTTGCTTCTCCGATTTCGGAAGCAATCTCGACAATAAACCGGTCTCTCTCCACTCGGTTCAAAGGGGACTGTGGTCTCCTCACCGCACTCGGCGCATATTGCCTTAAACATTGGACGATCGTCCCTGAACCCTTGTCCGCCTCCACTGTTGTTTCGCGATTGCTTGCGAGCCTTTCTGCATTCTTTGCATCTGCCAGGTTCATTTTCAAAACCTTTTTCTGCGTAAAATTCCTGTTCTGATGCTGAAAATAAAAATTCTTCTCCGCAGTCTTTACATACTAGATATTTGTCTTCCATTTTTCTTTATTATCCCCTTTCTGGAAATGTAACCCTTGAATCACTCACATCTCCAATAAGGAGAATTGTTTGTGCTAAGGCACATTTAATATAATTCAGAACAGATACAATGTCAAGCCGATACAGCCTAATTAATTCCTTTATTTCACATTAAAAGTTGACATCCAGAACCGTCATAGTCCCAATAATGAGTATCTAAGTCATTGAGATACTTTGATTATTTAAGGTATTGCTCTTTTTACCAGCTTTACAATCTCGTACCACAAGACCGATATTCCTGCAATACCAACAGCACATAGCAACTGACCGGCAGACAAAGGAGCCAGTTTAAGAACTCCCTGAAATGGAGTCAATAGAATTACTAGAAGTCCTGCAATTGTACCAATGAACACGCCCCACATCACCTTATCTCCGGCTAGACGACTCATGGACTGAAAGGCAAAATCATAATTAGAGCTATTTACGTATACTAAAAACAGATTGGCTATAATAATAACAGAAAGTCCCATGCTTCTAGCCAAGGCGGCATTATCTGGATTTTGCTGCATGAAAATAAAGTAGGTGCCAAATGAAGCGGCGAAAATAAACAACCCCTGCACGATACTTTTCGCCAGCATTCCTGCAGTTAGGATTTTCTCATGGGGACTTCTTGGTTTGCGTTCCATAATGTTATGCTCGGCTGGCTGACGTTCCAGGACAATAGAACAAGTGGGGTCAATAATCAGCTCTAAAAGCACCACGTGGGCCGGTAATAATAGCAAATTTGCTGGGCTGATATTTAATAACGGTGCCAGCAGCGCCGCAAAGGCAATAGGAATATGGATAGTGAACACATAACCCACTGCTTTTCTGATGTTGTCATATATTCTCCTGCCATCCTTAATAGTATCAACAATGGTTGAGAAGTTATCGTCCATCAAAATTATATCAGCGGCTTCTCTGGCTACCTCAGAGCCACGTTTACCCATAGCAATCCCTATATCAGCGTATTTCAAGGCGGGAGCATCATTAACACCATCGCCGGTCATGGCAACAATTTCACCATTTTCCTTAAGAGCTCTTACAATATTCATTTTATGTGCAGGCACTACTCGAGAGAAGATATTGATTTCACGGACAAGCCGGCGCAGCTCATCTTCGTTCATATTATTCAGTTCGTCACCAGTAATAATTTTATCGCTGTTGGGCATACCAATCTGTGCTGCTATACTGCTGGCGGTGATGCCGTTATCACCTGTTATCATTACTACTCTAACGCCTGCCCGGGTGCAATTCTTGATATCCTGTTTAATCGATTCCCTTGGAGGATCGGCCAGACCAACTAAGCCGCACAAAGTTAAAGTACAGTCAGTAATGGCGGCAGGGATTTCAGACTCGCTGTTTAGCTTCATCATACCAACAGCAATTACTCGCAAACCTTGCTTTGACATTTCATATAATTTATCTTCTGCTTGCTGGCGTTCATCATCTGTTATTTGGCAAAGCGTTAGTATACTCTCAGGTGATCCTTTGGCCGCAATAATGATCTCTCCTTCATGCTTCCATACGTGCCCCATCATTTTCAGATTATTGGTAAAGGCATATTCTTTAATCAATTTGCCAGCAAATAGCTGGGCTTTGTTAATGCCAAGCTTTTCACAGTGGAAAATCATTGCCTTTTCCATTGGATCGTAAGCATCAGGTTCACAGGCAAGTCCCATTATTTTACATAAGGAGTTTATGTCACCATCCACTGCCCAAGTTTCAAGTACGGTCATTTGATTCATGGTTATTGTGCCAGTCTTATCTACACATAGTACAGATACCGCCCCCAGGGTTTCCACCGCTGGAAGCTTCCGAACCAGCGACTGCTTTTTTGCCAACCGCCACGCTCCCATGGATAGAAACACCGTTAGTATAACCGGGAATTCCTCAGGAATCATCGCCATTGCTAGGGTAATACCAGCGAGAATACTTGCAGTCATTCTGTCATTGAACGCGTAGTCGGTAATATTGTGATAAGTAATCAAGGTAACCAGTACGAACAGAATAGCTGCAATTCCTGTACTCAGTTTTACCAGGCTGCCGGCCTGCTTTTGTAAAGGTGTCGGACTTTCGACAACAGATGTTAAATTGGCACCGATCTTGCCATACTCTGTGGCCGCACCAATCTTGTCAACCCGAACTACAGCGCTACCCTGGGTAACCAGGGTTCCAGCATAACAGTAGTCCTTACGCCAGTAATCACTGCTATTTTTGTCAGCGTTACCGGTATTAACTTTCCAAACTCCTTCAGCTTCTCCAGTAAGAGTGGATTCGTCTACACAAAGATCATTGGCTTTGACCACCACACCATCAGCGGGAATTTTCACCCCCGCTGTGATTATCATCAGATCATTTGGCACCAAGTCTATACTGGCAATTACCTGCTCTTTTCCATCACGAATAACGGTAATATGTGGTGCGGATAAGTCTTTGAGGGCATGTAAAGTTTTGTCTGTTTTCCATTCCTGTATGACGTCGATACTAATGATAGCAATCACAAAGATGAGCATGATAGTACCGTCACGGGGTTCACCCAGGATAAAGTAGATGCTCGCCGCTACAATTAAAAGGAGGAACATTGGTTCGCGAATAATGTGGATTACCTTAGTGAAAAAACTTGGCTTTTTCTCAGCTGTTAGCTGATTTTTCCCAAATTGTTCTTGCTGCATTTTAGCTTGCTCACTGCTCAGGCCTAGTAGCGGCATTGCGTCTGATTGTTCGGTCACTATAATTCGCCTCCAAACTTACTGTTAACCTAGTAGATCTGAGTCTTTACCAACATCAAGATTATTAAGGGTAATAGTATATTATTTACTTCTATAACAAGCGAGATCTTAATATCTAGTGGGACAGGAGGACCTGTCCCAGTGTCCCAGCTTATTCTATGACCTTAATTCTCTCAGCAATTTTGTCGGGATAGGGGGGGATGATGACCTGGGTATTTTCTGCAATTTCCTCTGCTAATACAAGCACTGATGAAGCATTATATTCTGCCCTTATTGGTAATATTTTGGCTTTCCCATCCTCAATGATCCAAATTGCTTCCCCATCCTGCCAGGGGAAAACATAATCTTTAGATACCACTTGGGCATCTTCTTTTTTATAGCTTATGAATTTGACATCAACTTTTTCTCCCTGTATCACATCAAGCACTTCTTCCGGTGCAAGTAGGACTTTCACCTTTTTCTCCGCCAGACCCAGGGCTGAGGTCAATTCTACGGCATTAGGTGCTATATAGGTGATCTGTCCCTTTGTGCTTTCGGTTTTATTTTGCTTTTCGACCTCGATATAGGCCATCATGCCCACGCTAAGTTTTTTTGCTTCTTTGGCTAGAACATAGGATTCAACCTCATACCGCTCAGGGGTGAAGATTTTAAATAGGATTTGATGGGCAGATACATAATCGCCTTTATTTAATGATAAATCTGATATTACTCCATCTATTGGCGCAGTTACTTTCATTTCCTCGATTTGTTCTTCTATCTGCTCGATCTGCAATTGCTTGGTTTCCCGAGCCAGTCGGCTTCTCTCCTTCAAAGTGCTGAGCCTTAATTTTTCGATATTTACTTGGCCTAAGGCCTGCTCATAGGCATATTTCGCATCTACGAATTCCTTATTGCTGATTGCTCCACTCTCAAAGAGCGTGCTTTTCCTGGCCAACTCCTCCTCTAATAAAAAGGTATTGCTTTGGGCCAGCCCTATCGATTGTTCCTGCAGTTTTATTTCCGACTCTTCTGCTGCCAGGCTGTTCCTTTGTGCATACAAGATATCTAATTGATATCCCAGATCATCCTTGTCGATGTTTAAGATAACGGTTCCTTTCTTTACCGCAGCTCCCTCTTGCCCGATAAGATCTGCAATCTTACCAGCTACCGGACTAAACACGCTGAGGCCTCCCTGTGATTTTATCGTACCCTCTTCATAGTGGTATTCTTCATAATTGATCTTTTCCAATTGGACCGTAGCCACTGCTAAACCCTGATTTGATTGATAAAACATAAAGCCAATAACACTTATGATCGCAACTCCCGCCAGCAACACGATCAGCAACTTTTTTTTATTTTTCATCCTATTTCCCCCTCCTGCAGTCTTGTTATTCGCGCGCATTTAAAGCCTCGGTAACTATAATTTGGCCTATTTGCCTTCGACCAATTATCTGCGGAATAATAATGGCGATGGTGGTTAACACAACACTAAAAAACATAGCCTCTATTGGTACGAGGGCTGGCATAGCGAAATAATCGGTACTGCTGCTTTCAGCAAAAACTTGCAGCAGCGCTTTCCCCAGGGGCAAGCCTAATAGCATACCGAAAACAGAAATGATGAATTGCTCAATTAATAGCACCTCGTGCACTTCTGCTTCGCTCATACCTACCACCAACATGGTCGCTAATTCACGATAGCGCTCGGATAGGGATATGGTCAGAGATACATATATAATTGAAAAACCCATAATTAAGCCAAAGAATACCATTATAGCAATTATCATAGTAGTCTGATCCATAAACTGGGCAAATTCCGCAGCAATTTTCTCGCTAAAATCAAAGGTTCCTATCATTTTAGATTCACCATAGTCATGTGTTAATTTTTCCAGGGCAACCGGACTGCCATTTAGCATTACGGCATTAGCCAGGTCCCTGCCATCCAGCAATTCTTTTACCAAATCAATGTTCATATAACCATTGGAGCCAATATACTGGGGAACGATTTTTGTAACCAGGATCTTCTTCTGGGCATCATTTTTAAAAAGCGGACTCTTAAGCGTAACATAGTCGCCTTCTTGTATATCAAGGCTCTTAGCCATCCATTGACTGAGCATTAATCCGTCTGTTTGTAATGAGACTGGTTCATCATTAGAATCATAGAGATGATAAAGTTTGCTGTCCAGGGGCAAGCTGATGATGGCACTCTCTTTACTTTTCCAATTCTTACATATTTCCACTGGCAGCAGCATCATTGGTTCTACCAGGGTTACCCCATCCCGGTTTTCCAATTCCCTGACAATAGAGCTGCGGTCCATATATTGATTCAGGGAAATCTTCATATCGTAAACCTCAATTTTAGTGAATTGATCCATCAGCATTTTATCGTAGATATTACTCAAGGAACTGGGAAAGCACAGTAACGCGGTGGTAATACAAATACCAAATAAGATAAAAAAACTTCGACCTTTATTTCTAATAATATTTCTTAAAGCCAGCTTAACCTTTATGTCATAATTTTCTATCATCCAGTAATATTTATCCAGTAAACCGGCTTTACTCTCCCGGCTAACTGGCGGTCTCATAGCCTCAGCGGGTTCCAGTCTCAAACAGCTCCTGGCTCCAGCATAACCTGATAAAACGGAAAACAGCAATGCTAGTATAAGACTGTTTAGCAGGTACTTTTGATATAGTCCAGCGGTAACAAAGGGCATGTTGTAAGCGATACCCAAGAGATCAACCAAGCCTGGAACAGATGATATGCCTATATACGCTCCTATTGCCCCACCGCTTAATCCGATTATTACCGAATAGGAAATGTAGTGGCTAAGAATTCTGAAGTCACTGATGCCGAAGGCCTTAAGTACACCAATCTGAGTCCGTTCTTGCTCTATAACTCTCTTTAATACTATATTAATTATAATGCCGGATATAAGAAGAAACATTATGGGCAGCACATTGGTCATACTACCTATACCATCCATTTTTTGCACTGTGGTGGCATGGCTGACCTGATCTTCGCGGGGAGTTATTTCTTGCACCCCATATTTATATACCAGATCTTTTATTTTGGTCTTGGCCATCTCAAAATCTGCTGGATCATATAAAGTGAATGCCACATTATTGATTTGATTGGCAGTTCCAAATACTTCACTCATAGATTTATAAGGCATAAAGGCCAGGTCAAAGGATTCAGGATCTGATATGAGTTCATTGGCATTCTTCTTGGCATAAACAAATTCGGGAGACCTGCCATACCCTACTACGGTTAAATTATAGCGTTTACCATTTACCACTACGGGTAATCTATCCCCCAATTCCAGGTTCACAGCCTTGAAATAATTGTTTCCCATTATAATTTCAGCTTCATTGGGATCTGGCATCCTGCCCCCCAGTAATTCTATATCATTCAGCCGATTTTCATCATCCGCATCATAACTCATGAATTGGAAAATGACTTCTCTGTCCTCATCCAGCAAACGAACCCGCTTTTCCAACCTGCCAGTCGCGTCTTTCACCTCTGTTATCCTGATAATATCATCCACGACATTCTCAGGCATCCCCGCTACCTTTAGGCTTGCATCAGCAAAATGATAATCATCATAATACTTATCCAGAGAATAGGTGAAGCTGTAATAAAGCATGGAAAACATATTATAAAGGAGGATACCGACAATAACCAAGGCCATACTGGCTAGGTAGGTTCCTTTGTGGTTCCACATATCCCGCAGCATTTTTCTTAGGAGCACTAGAAGTCCTCCTTCTCGGTCAAGTAACCATCGCGGATAACCAGGCACCTATCAGCATATTTCAAGAGTTCACTGTCATGACTGATCACGATAACGGTTTTCTTTAATTCTTTATTAATCTGAACTAAAAGGTCTAGTATTTGATAGCCAGTTTCAGAGTCCAGAGCACCGGTAGGTTCGTCGCAAAGTAAAATTTCGGGGGCTTTAGCAATGGCCCGGGCTACTGCCACCCGCTGCTGCTCACCACCGGAAAGCTGGGAGGGAAAGTGCTTTTCTCTTCCCTCTAAACCTACTTTTCGCAAGACTTCATTTACTGATAAAGGATGTTTACTTAATTCAGCGGCCAGAGAAACATTTTCGAAACAGGTCAGACTGGGCAGCAAATTATAAAACTGAAACACAAATCCGATTACATTCCGTCTATATAAATATTTTTCTTTCTTATTAAACAAATGGACAGGCTGATCTTTATAAAAAAGTTCTCCTGATGTTATGCTGTCCATAGCTCCTATGAGATTCAGCAGAGTGCTTTTACCGGAGCCGCTGGGACCTAATATGACAATAAACTCCCCTTCATAAATAGTAAAATTGACATCTTTTACCGCATGAGTTTGAACCTCTCCACTGCTGTATATCTTATTAAGAGTTTTGGCGCTTAAAATAACTTCCCTGCTCCCAACTGCGCTTTCCATCCTGCTCCCCCTAACAACTATTACACCAGCAAATATATAGCAATATTCCACAAGATTATAATTCTATTAGTTATTCTCCTGACAGCAGAAGTAAATGAACCCTCTGCCTGTCAAGGTAATCTGCTGCTGAAGGAGGAATATTTTATATTTCTTCAGCTATTGCCATAATGTATCATTGTTTTTCATCAGCAATTCCATAGAGTATAAGCTGCATAATCCCAGCATATTCTTTTTCAATAGCCCGGTACTGTTCGGCATAAAACCCACCTTGATTACACAATATGGGTATATATTTACTTTCCAGCATATTAATCACCGCCATAATCAAACTGCTGGCCTGCTCACGATTAACATCCGGTTTAAGAGGAATCCTCATTATAAGCTCGATAACTATGTTGGCCGAGAGATTATGAACTTCTGTTAATTTCTTACTCATCTCAGCTTGAAGTTCCTGGGGAGCATCATAAAATGCTTTTAGCATGAATTTATAACATTGGGGATTATCCGAAAAATATTCACATTTATTGGCAGAGTATTTTAGGATTGAGGAAATAAAATCCTGCTCATCAATTGATATATTGTTAAAAGTATGCAAAATATCTGCAACGCATTTTTCCAGTGCCATCATAAACAGCTGTTGTTTGGAACCGAAATAGTGAAAGATAAGTCCCTTGGAAACCCCGGCCGAAGCACAAATCCGGTTGGTATTGGCTCTTTCATAACCATGTTCGGCGAACTCCTCGATACAGGCGGATAAAATATTTTCTTTCTTTGAGTCCTCCATATTATGACACTACCTCTTTTACCATAATTGTACTTATGTACTTATAATATGAGATTATTGTACCAAAATATTGACCAGCAGGTCAACGCAAAAGCTTTGGCCTATTATCTTCAGAAAAACAAAAAACCGACTAAAAATGCTTTAGGGCATTTCAATCGGTGGTAATGGTACTATTCAAGGACATTGCTTCAGAACAAGCAGTCTGTTTTTCGAGCTTTTTAGCTTACCTGGAGGCAGTACCGGTCTTTTCTCGCCATTGATCAATTTTTACGCACTTGTTTTCCGCCGCCTGGGTGGAGATATCTGCTGTAGCACACAGATTTTCCAGTTCCGTTCCCGTGCCCATACTGAATGTTTCCAGATTGCCGCGCAAACCGAAAATATCCGACTGCATAGCTTTGTGTTTTTCCTCTATCATATTAAATTGAGCTTCCAGCTGCCGCTGGTTACTCTGAAATTTCTCCTTAAGACTATATGCCCATTCACTGATTTGTGCGATCTCTTTTTCCGCCTTTTCAGCCCGGGAACGTTCCAGATCCAGCTGCTGTTGCAGCTTATCATTGATTTTGATTTGAACTTTAATATTCTCCAGCTGTTTGTATATCACATCGACTTCTCCCATGAAATTCATGCCTTGGGAGGCTGCCTGGCTCTCCCTGACCTTATCCAGTTCCTTTTGCAACTCTTCATTGATCTTGAGATATTCCTTAGCTATCGTAATATTCTCTAACAATTGTATCTCCAGATCTTCGGTTTTGTTTAGCAGATTTTGGATAGTTTCATTACTACTGCTAGCCTTGTTCCTCTCCAGTTCCAGTTCAATTTCCATTTCCTCCTTGTTTTTCAGATATTCTTCAGCCATTGCCATGTTTTCGATTACTTGTTCTCCCAGTTCCCCGATTTTAAGATTTAGACCATCTATGGTTTCTTTGCCTTCCTTAACCGCCTGGTTTTCCAGCTTCAACTTTTCTTCCAGTTCCCTATTTTTACTCTGTTGTTCCTCAATCTGATTCTTGCTTTCTGCAAGAGTTCCTTCAAGATTTACTATCTTTTGTTTCAGATTGATAATTTCTTTAGTAGATGCAGCTGTGCGGGCCTTCTCAAATTCCAATTTTCGTTCTGACTCTTCTCCCAGCTTGGCCTGTTCAGCCAATTTTTCGTCCTTAGCGCAGATTTCCTGCTGCAGTTCACCGATTAGTTTAGCGTAATTAGCTTTTTCGCTACTGTACCCTGACATGATGCTGTTTAAGCTTTCTGTTTCCTGTTCCATCTCTGTCTTTTTTTGAAGCAGGGCATCACATTCAATTGCGAGCTGTTGGTTCTCACTCACCAATCTATCTATTTCTGAACTATACAGATTAGCCTGTTCCTGATAGTCTTGCTGGTACTGAGCGGACTCTGCCCTGGCTTGATCTGCCTCATTCTGCAGCCGCTCCTTTTCCTCCTGGCTTTGCTGTTGAAAATCCTCATACTCCTTACTCAGCTTTTCTTTAACAGATTGCAGCTCTTCAATATGGTGGGTTAATTCAACCTCCACCATCTGAGATTGCTCTCTTAACCCCTCTATATAGTGTATTACATCTTCTTCACTTAAACCGCCAATCACTTTCTTGCGGAAATCCGACTGAAGTGACATCTTTTCCAGGTTATTTCTCAGCGTACGCAATTTATCTTCACTTTGGAGAGCATGACCTTCATCCATGTTTGCACCTCCCGATATTACAATTCACTACTTTAGTCTTATGTTGTCATTGTATATTAATAAATTGCAAATTACCATAGGAATTTGGGCCTTAAATTTCTGTGACTTGAAGCACAGGATGCCCCCAGTTAATTAATTTCTAATCACGCAATTGCGACTCAATCAAAATATTTAATATATCCGAGGGTGATAGCAGTTATTTCGCTGTCTTCAGTAAGATCTCAATTAATGCGATCTCTATTATCCTGGCTGGAGAAAATAAGCAGGATTCCATCTTCAATTATCATATTGAAGCTCCTTTGATAGCCAGATTTTGGCGGTAAGGAAGCAAGGGTACTGTCCCTTGCTTCTTAAATAGGAAACGCAACCAATATAGCAGTCCCCCTTGAGCCCGTTTTTATGTCAATTCTAGCTTTGTGTCGGGCAGCTATCCGGTAACAGACTGGCAACCCCAAACCCGCACTTTGCTCTTTGGTAGTTATGAAGGGCATGCCCAGATTCTTCAGTAAGCTATCATCTATCCCATGACCCTGATCCCTTACGGCTAATACTACTTTTCCATTTTCAACTGATGTTGCTATAGTGATTTCTCCGCCAGTAGACATTGATTCCAGGCCGTTATTGATCAGATTAAGTATTAGCTGGTGGATTTCTTTCTTATCCAAAAGCAACTCAGGCAGTTCATTAAGTTCAAGTTTCATGTATTGGTCTTGACTCATAGCTTTGGCTTGAAGCAGCGGCCATAATGCCCTGATTATCGAATTAAGATTTTCTGGCTTAAGTTCCACTATTTTGTTATTGGCCAGGGAAAGAAACTCCGTGATTATTAAATTGGCTCTATCCAGTTCTTCTATCATCAGGTCAAAACTGCCTTTTTCTTGATAGTATTCTTCTTTCTCACCGAAAAGCTGAAGATAACCCCGTACGGTGGTCATGGGATTGCGAATTTCATGGCCAATACTGGCAGCCATTTCTCCTACTAGATGGAGTCTATCCAGGCGAGTCATTTCAATTTCCATTTGTCGAAGTTCAGTAATATCTGTGAGTACCCCTAGTATACATGCTTCGCCATCTACATCAAGGAATTCTGCCGAATATAATCCCAGTCTTTGCTCTCCGGTTTTTTTGTAAAAATGCATTTCCAGATCCTGTACGGGTTGCCTTCTGATAAGACATTGTTGTACCCGGTAACGGTCAGCAAGGTTGATCCAAAACCCAATGTCAAACGTAGTACGCCCAATTAACTCCTCATGGCTATAACCCAATGTTCGACAAAATACATCATTGATCTTGATGATTCTTCCCTCATTAAGGGAAGTAATGGCCATTAAAACCGGACTGGTATCGAAGGCTTTAGAGAAGCATTGTTCCGACGAACGCAAGGCTACTTCCATTTGCTTGCTTTCGGTAATGTCCCGGCACGAAAGCAGCAGGTGTAGTTTATTATCGATGTCTATTTTATCCCCTGAAAGGGATAAAGTGCGAACTCCGCCCGATTTCATTTTAATCTCCAACACAAAGTCCCGAATACTACCGTGATCCTGAATTTGTTGCAGCATGCGGTCGCGTTCTTCAGAAACTGCCCAGATGCCTATATCTTTCACAGAACGCCCTATAACCTCCTCCCGTTCGTAACCGGTAATCTTCGTAAAAGCATCATTAACTTCAATACAATTTCCTTCATTAAAAGTAGTTATGATCATTATATCCGGACTGCATTGAAAAGCCTTTGAGAACTTCTGTTTGGATTGAAGCAAGGCCAATTCTGTTTGCTTGAGGGGGGTAATATCAATGGCAATACCGTTTATGCCAATAAGTGAATCGCTTAAATCTCTAACGGGTTCAACATATAGATCATAATAAATTTTTTCTCCGGCGATGGTAGTTGAGACTTCTTCACGCGCTGAGATCCCGCTTTCCAATACCCTGCGCTTTATTTGGGTTAAAGGCTCAGAATCAGCCTGAGAAAGCAGATCTTCATCAGTCCTGCCCACAACATTTTCGTTGGCAAATCCAGGATTAGGGTTATAGACCCAGGTATAACGAAGGTCCTGATCCTGCCTGAATGCTACAATTGGGGAATTGGCCAGGATTAAGCTTAAACGTTTATCCTGCTCCTTTATTGTCTGGTCGGCTGCTTCCAGGTTTCGTTTTCGCTCGAGACCCATAGTAGTCAAAAATTTCCCCAGCTCTGAGTAAAACCTCATGATAGAATCTGCCTGTTCTTTGGAGATAATAGGAACCCTGCTCAAGGCCTCCATATAAGCTCTTTCGTCAAAGCCATAGGTCTGAGCCTGATTACGGAAATAATCTTCATCAGGTGGTGCGTGCAAAAACTGGCCAAAAAAAATGGTGGCCAGATGTTGGCCTTCCACAATAACTGGGGTTGCATAATCCATAAGTCCGTTCATACACTTATATCTCACATAGGGTCCATCATACAGATGGTCAGCTATGTAACTATCGCTCTGCCTGCACCTGCATTCTGTCTCGGGACAAACCCGATGGAAATTAGCGCAGATATCCAGCCAGTCTATACCGCTTAGCAGATTTTTATCTTCATCCTGAAGTCCATGAGTTATACCTGTAGCTGCATAAAACACTTGTAACAACTGCTGCAAAGACGGAATATCAACCAGATCTGAGAATTTATATTTGGGAGGAACATGTGCCTTTTGCTGCTCAGGCCGGGAAGCTAATGATTCGCCTCTGCCAGTCATGAAGCTCGATACGGGTAATGGTAATTGAGAGGCTGTAGAAAGTCGGTCTTGATTAGCAAGTGACAATTCCAATTCGCTATTTTCCAACCTTAGTTTAACCAGTTCGTCTATGAGTTGCTCCTTAGTCCTGTCTTCATCCTTCACCTCAAAACCTCCCTGACCGTATACTATTCATTCATGATACCTAATTTTTTCTGCCAATGCATTTTTCTTTTCAATAAATTCATGAACCTCATCCAGAATTAAATTATGTTTCACCCGGGCTTTTTCAAGAAAAAAGAGTGAAACAGCTCCCAATCCTACATGGGTACCAACCGCAACACCCATCTGCATGATAAAAATATCATCGTCAAAATCACTATCTCTGGTAATCATTTGCTTCAAGTTATTGTAATGGTATTTGTTGCATCAAGTCAGTATATCATTATACTATATTTTCATACGGTAAATTAGTTGTATTTTATTCTAGTTCTTCTGCCTGTGCTTCAAACATCTGGAGGGGCGGCACTTTCCCCTTGTCCTCTTCCGATCCCAGGTATCACATCCCGTTTATTTGGGTCTGGATTCATCCATCTTAACATGAATAGTTGGAGTTTCAACCAGTGCCACAGTAGCTGAGGCTATGGTTATTCTTTCTGGATAGCCTTTGATTTCCTCCAGGATACGGGTGAACAGCAAATCCTTGGTAACTCTCCGGTCGCGATATCCCACGAGATAACGCACAGTGAATTCTAACCAGTTATCAGTTATTTTCACCGTCACCTGCGGTCCCATCATAACTTCATCAATGAAATAGGAACGCTTCATATCCTTCCAGGAATGAGCAGCTTCCTCAATAATAGGATCACAAATATCCAGGGCCAACTCATGCAGAAGGTCCTTGGCCAGTACGTGATCACTCCCGTGCCGGATGGGTATTTTTATCTCATCCCATAGAAATGGGAAATCGGAAGTATAGTTAAACACTGGTTCTTTAAAAACAAAGCTGTTGGCGATACGCACCGTACGCCCGGTGGGCAAATCAGCTTCCAGCCATTCCCCGATCTCCATGATGGTGGTGCGCAGCACGCTTATATCAATGACATCCCCTTTTATTCCTCCTAATTGCACCCTATCCCCAGGACGGTAAAAATTACCCATGGTGGCCGCCATCCAGCCGGCCACACTGACAATCACTTCCTGTAGTGCAATAGCAATGCCTACGCTCAGGGCACCGGCAAAAACAGCCAGGCCGCCCAGTTGATTACTGAAAATGGCTAAAAGCACCAGTATGCTAATTATATAACTGCTGTTCTTGATCCATTTCTTAGCTTTATATCTCCCTTCGCCGTCCTCCAGATAGCGACTGGTTGATATCTGGGCCAGGTATCCAATGATGAATATTACTGTAAGCGCAGTGACTGACAATAATATCTTTTTTATGGTAGGATCTGCCAACGCAGTCCATGGACTATCTAGCATCCCAACTCCTCCTCCAACGCCGCTTTTTTACCAGCAATCCGGCCCATGACCAGACATTCAGTAACTGCGCAGCTGCCGAGCCTGCAGCCTCCGTGGATACCCCCGGTAACCTCACCGGCAGCATAGAGCCCTGGAATGGGATACTGCTCCCGGTGGATAACCCTCGCCGAACTATCTATCTGTATACCGCCCATGGTATGATGGACCTTAGGCCAGATCCGCATAGCGTAGAAGGGGGCTCGATTCAGGGGAGCCGCGCCTTTCAAGATAGGCTTCTGAAAATCCAGATCATTTCCAGCCTGGACCAGACCGTTAAATCGCTGCACTGCATCATAGGCGTCAGCGGGATCCATTCCATATGTGCGGGCCAATTCCCCCAGGGTTTCGTAAGTCTTGACCACTCCTTTGGCCAAGGGTTTGCTCAAATCCCAGCCTGCAGTTTGGACTCCAGTTTCATCCGCGATGCCTATCACCGGATGATTTTGTTTCAGTATGGCTTGGGCCAGGAGATTACGATCAGTCAGTTCATTTACGAATCGGCTGCAGGTCTCAGGGTCCAGAATTAAACCATAGGGTAAGACCACATAATCTCCAAATAATGGACCCGAGCCAAATCCTTTCTCATCGGGAGAAGTCCAGGGTCCCAACTGGATATGGGATAGCTGAACCGGGTTGGCTCCGATCCTCATGCACTCCTTCAGTATCTCGGCAGTAGCAAAAGGTTTATTAGTGCTCATCATGTTTCTGTCCAGGCGGGGGTCCTGGGCCTGCCGGAAGGCCACATCGGCGCTAAACCCGCCGGATGCTATGATAACCGCTTTGGCCGCGGTGATAATTTTCTGCAGGCCCAGCGCTAATTTACTATAGCGGTAACCTTCAATAATTCGAACTCCGGTGACCCGCCCCTTCTCATCCTGAATTAAAGACTGTACATAAATCCCGAGGCGAATGGGAACTTGCAGTTCTTCCAATCGCTGCACTTGTTTTTTGATAAGGGTTACACCTGAGACTGTCTCCGGGGTATAACAGCGTGCCAAGGAATGCCCCCCGAATATGTCTACTCGATTTTTATATTTCACCCCCAGATGATCCCGGGACCAGAGAAAGGCCTCCCGAGCATTTTCAGTAACGGTTTTAAGCAGATCCGGATAATTCAATCCCTGGCCAGCGGCTATCATGTCCTGATACATTAGCTCCGGGGAGTCTGATATACCAGCATCCTCCTGGTATGATGTTCCCGGCGCGGCTATACCGCCGTCACTGATAATAGAATTACCGCCCGGGGCCATCATCTTCTCCAGTACCTGGACCAAAGCCCCCGCTTCCGCAGCTTCTATGGCGGCAGCCAAGCCTGCAAATCCTGATCCGATAACGATAATATCCGTTTCGGACCCAGAAGTTTCTTTCTTTTTTCTTCTCATTTATTAATAGTTCACCCCTTTCAATATCCTTGATAGAGTGCCCAGTCGTTCCGCGATAAGCTCGTCATTATTGCTAAATGCCTGGCTAAACAATCTAATCTTTTCAATCCCAGGGTGGACTGGACCAGGCGGTTCATTTTGACTTATTCTACAACATATCTATCTATCCAGGTCTTTCTTAAAAAGCAGATTCTATCTTGCTAGCGCTTGCAGCGGACTGCTTTTTATAATATCCTCTACCTCTTCGTATCCAGGGAGGAATGCATAGTTGTAACGTGCTGGCAGGGCAAAAACATATTCCGTATTGCGCCCTAACTCACTGGGGTTCATAGGTGCGGCACCGATATGGAACTCTTCTCGCTGCAGTGATTGCCATTGATCAAGAGTCAGGACCATTATGGGGATATCTTGCCGCTGATTTTGGGAATTCCATTGAGGATGTCTGATGTTCATAATCACACCGGTTTCAGCCGGGCTGCTGCTTGGAGCCCCATCGACCAGAGAATAACCCTCCCATTCTTCACTTACAATGGTATAGCCTTGCCAGGTCTGTGGCAGGGAAAAACTGAATCCATACTTCGTATTCTGGTAGACAATGGTATCCTTTTCCTGCTGTTCTCCCTGTTGCGGCACTACTTTGGCCGGATCATTTTCACTGTTTCCTTTTATACAACCAAAAACAGAAACACTCAACAATAAAACAAGTAATAAATACAGTGCTTTCTTCATGGCCTTACCTCCTGCAAATTGTTTCTCTATTTAATACGCTATAAGATATTACTGCTTTCATTATAATATCTTTGCCAATTAGCTTCCAAGCGGGTAGTATCAGCAAGGTCAATATGTTTTTTGTGCGGTATTGCTATTGCTGGTTAAAGTTAATGGAGGCGGGCTTTGTGGTCTAATTATTCTGGCTTGCGAATAGGGGGTTAGTAAGATTATTGCCTATTTATTTTTTTATCCATAATAATTCTGCCATCCTTGATTTCCAACGGGCAGTCAGCGTGATCTGCTGACCTTCGGTCATGGGTTACCATATTTCGTAGGCTGGATATAGAGGCAAGAAAAAAAGCCCTCCAGGAGCCATATTATCTCCTCATCAATGTTAGTAGTACCACCTTACATTTTCCCAGCAGGTTGGCCTATGGTCATTGAGCTAACCCTCTACTCTAAATAAGAAATACTATTTAGTTATAGATCCTTACGAAACCATGTCCTAATCTGCCAGAAGTTTCAACCGAGGGTGTTATTGGGCCACACCCTCTTACCCAAACATGGTCAGGAAAAAGCCTGCTGCCACGGCAGATCCTATGACCCCTGCAACATTGGGTCCCATGGCATGCATTAATAGGTGGTTTTCCGGATTGGCTTTTTGGCCTTCTGACTGGGATACCCGCGCAGCCATAGGAACCGCAGAAACACCTGCTGAACCGATGAGGGGATTGATTTTGCCACCGGATATCAGACACATGAGCTTACCCAGGAGCAGTCCGCCTATGGTGCTAAAAATGAAAGCCATCAGCCCTAGAGCAATGATTTTAAGAGTTTCAGGACGCAAGAATACTTCTGCAACAGCAGTAGCACCTACGGTGATTCCCAGGAAGATAGTCACAATATTTATCAGTGCATTTTGTGCGGTATTACTGAGCCTTTCCACTACACCTGATTCCCGGAAGAGATTGCCTAGCATCAGCATGCCGATAAGAGGAGCGACAGAAGGAAGCAGCATAATAACCAAAATCGATACAACTACTGGGAAAACAATTTTTTCTACCTGGGATACTTCTCTAAGCTGTGACATTTCTATTTCTCGTTCTTTTTTAGTGGTGAGAAATCTCATTATCGGCGGTTGGATCATGGGAATTAAAGCCATATAGGAATAAGCAGCAATGGCAATGGCTGGTAGCAACTCAGGCGCAAGCATGGCAGTAAGAAAGATGGCAGTTGGACCGTCAGCACCGCCAATGATCGCGATAGATGCTGCCTCCTGAGGATTAAACCCTAAGAATATAGCAACCATAAACGCTATGTAAATACCCAACTGTGCTGCTGCCCCTAAAAATAAACTGGAAGGCCTGGCGATCAGGGGGCCAAAATCGGTCATAGCCCCAATACCCAGAAATATCAAAGATGGATAAATCCCCAGCTTGACTCCCAAATATAGATAATACAGTAATCCTCCTGGTGCGGAGTGGTCAGCCGGCGGCGCAGCCATGAGATTAGCCATGGGCAGGTTGGCCAAAAGGACGCCAAAAGCAATAGGCAAAAGCAACAATGGTTCATACTTTTTTACGATGGCCAGGTAAATTAGAATACAGGCTACACAGATCATCAGTAACTGCTGCCAGGTCATGGCGGGAAAACCTGAACTGTTCCATACCTTTATAAGTGCATCCGCTAAAGAGAAAGACATTGTTATTCCTCCCACTACTGCAGCGCTAGAAGGATGTCACCTGTTGATACAGATGCTCCTTTAGCAACGATAATCTGAGCAACCACCCCATCTCGGGGAGCTTTAATCTCGGTTTCCATTTTCATAGCCTCAAGAATAAATAAAACCTGACCTTTTTTCACAGAAGCCCCTGGCTGTACATTTACAGCCAGGATGCTACCCGGCAGGGGAGATTTCAGAAGCTCGCCAGACATTATATTGGCCTGAGTTCCCGGCACCGGAGGTGCCACAGGAATATCAACTGCTGGTGCAGCAGCCTGAACAGGTACTACAGTAGCTGTAGTGGTCTTTATGATGTTGGCCTGTCCCTGTTCCACTTCCACTTCATAATTTTTATCATTTATGGTTACAATGTATTTCATTCCCAATTAACCCCCTACAGTCGGATTCCTATGTATTAATTGATCGCTTTGATCATCTTAAATTGCAACTCAGACAGAGGAATCTTGGATTCATGGCTAACAATGGCCATAATCATAGCAGCCGTTCTTTCGTCAACCCCCAAGAGCTTTAGTTCGCCTGCTGACCATCCTTCATCCCCGTCTGCGGTAATAGCTGATTCAGCCACAGCTGTGACATAATCTGCTTTAAGGCTGCCGGTAAACCTAGGTGCTGTGATATATCCGATAAGCATAGACTGAAACTTTATGAAGAAACTCAGCACTATAAGTACTCCAAAAACAACCGCAAAACCAATCAGTGATATTTGCAAGCTATCCATTAGTGCCATGGTCATCCTCCTCTACTTTGCTAATGGTATAATTCACTTTTAAAGCGGCGCTTTCTTCTCTATGTTTGAAAAATTTTTCAGCAATTTGCGGGAACGCGATATATGACAGCACATCCTCATCGTTTTTAGCCATGCTGCCTAACTTTTGCTTGGTTTTCTCAAATTGGGGTTCCAGAGTATCCGCAAATCTTTGCATTATGGGCTTTTCATCTTCGAGAACCCTTTTCATTATTTCCTGGTCCAACTCACCAGGGGCCTGACCATATTCACCTTTAAAATAGGACCTGACTTCGGTGGATATGCTCTCGTATCTTTCTCCCATCAACACATTGGTAGTGGCTTGAACCCCGACAATTTGACTCATAGGTGTCACCAGGGGAGGATATCCCAGGTCTTTTCTCACTCGCGGTATTTCCCGCAATACTTCATCCAGTCTATGCAAAGCATTCTGCTGCTTTAACTGGGCTACAAGATTTGAAAGCATTCCTCCCGGCACTTGGTAAACCAGGGCATCAGTATCTGAGCTGAGCAGATAGTGCTCCAGTTCTCCGGATCGAACAAATTTATCTTTAACTGGCTTAAAGAAATCGTTGATTTCTTTAAGCACCTTTTCATTGAGTCCTGTCTCATAGCCGGACTGCTTCAAGGCATAATGCATGGATTCAGTAGCAGGTTGGGAAGTTCCCCCCGAAAATATCGAAATGGCGCAATCTATGCCGTCACAGCCTGCTTCAATGGCTTTAAAATAAGTGATGGGACCCAATCCGGTGGTAGAATGCGTATGCAAATAAACTGGTTTCTTGACATTATCCTTGAGGGCTTTTATCAGATCATAAGCTTCCTGGGGTCCCATAATTCCTGACATGTCTTTAATGCAGATGGAGTCCACCCCCATCTCTTCCAGCTGTTTTCCCAACATTACATAATTTTCAAGATTATGTATCGGGCTTAAAGTAAAGCAAATTGAACCCTGGGCATGACCGCCGCTTTTCAGGGTCTGGTCCACAGCTACTTCTATATTTCTCAAATCATTAAGAGCATCAAAGATCCTCACTATGTCTATCCCATTTTGGATGGAATGTTCAACAAACTTTCTAACCACGTCATCTGGGTAATGTTTATAGCCCAGTAAATTCTGCCCCCTTAAGAGCATCTGGAGCTTGGTATCCTTAATTTTTGATTTTATTTTCCTGAGTCTTTCCCAGGGATCTTCATCCAAATATCTTAGACAGGAGTCAAAAGTAGCTCCACCCCAGCATTCTACTGAATAGTACCCAGCTTCATCAATCTTTTCCAGGATGACTTCAAAATCGCTAAAAGGCATTCTGGTTGCTATCAAAGATTGGTTAGCATCTCTTAAAACAGTTTCTGTGATATTGATCCTCATAACCCCACCCCACTCTGCATTATTTTTACTATTATCAGGGTTTGCTGAACACCAGCCTATTTTATTAAAATCCAAGACTGGCTACAAAAAGTACACCCTCCCGCATGGTTTTAAGGGTACTGTAAATCAACCATTTATCTGGATCTTTTCAGCTATTACCTTTACAATTAAACCCGTATCTTTGACGGTAGTTTTCCAAAAAAAGGCCCTCTGCCCCTCGCCGAAAGCATCAGAACCTGCATTTCCCATGAAAATGTATCCATCAACAATACTTATGGTTGGTTTGGCATCAAACCAACCGCAGCCCTGGTTATAACACCAAGATTAGTCTGAAGAATGGCACATGCAAGTAACGATTCGGTCCTATTTCTCAGAAATACGTCATGAGGGGTGCACCAAAGACAGTTTCCTTGATTAAGGATGGCCGCCCCTGAAGAATTGCATATAAGAATTCCTCGAGTTCTTCTAACGAAGTTCTTTATTCTGCTATCTGCCAACCTCTTTTGACATAGACTATATTTTATCAATATATTTTCTATTTGTATATGGTTTGATCATGTATACAGAGCTCAGGTGGGTCAGGAAGACGTGAAAAACCAAACCAACATATTCTATGATTTGGCAACAATTGCTATTCCTGCCCAGTCCAACAGTAAGTACAAATTTTATCCTTATCTATGCCAATGGCTTCAAGCATATCATTAATGTTCTGGTACTTAAGCGTTGAAAAGTTAAGTGTTTTTTTTATGCAGTCCACCATACAATCGTATTTTTCGCTGCCCGGATCACAGTACGATTGGAAAGACTCCGGTTCCTTCCCTTCCAGTTTAATGATGGCCTGTCTTGCTATAAGGTCCATTTCAGAGCGGGAAGTTGAAAAGTTTAAGTATTTACAGGCGAATACCAGCGGCGGGCAAGCTGCCCGTATATGAACTTCACGGGCGTTGCATTTATATAAGAGGTCCACAGTTTCTCTAAGCTGGGTGCCGCGAACAATCGAATCATCACAGAACAGCAGTCGTTTGCCTGCCACCAGTTCCGGGATGGGCATCAGTTTCATTCTGGCCACCAGATTTCTTATGTGCTGATCCTGCGGCATAAAACTCCTGGCCCAGGTAGGGGTATATTTTATGAAAGGTCGGCCATAGGGCACTTTTGATTCATTAGAGTAACCGATAGCATGTCCCACTCCTGAATCAGGTATGCCGGCCACCATATCGATTTCCACATCATCGTTTTTGGCCATAATTGCACCATTTCTATAGCGCATAACTTCCACGCTCATTCCCTCGTAGGTGGAGGAGGGGTAACCATAATAGACCCATAAAAAACCACAGATTTTCATTTTGTCCCCCGGGGGCGCAATTTTCTCCATGCCATCTGGGGTTAGAAATACTATTTCTCCGGGACCCAGTTCATATTTGAAGGTATATCCGAGGTTGGTAAAGGTACTGGATTCAAACGAAACGCAGTAGGAACCTTCTTTCTCCCCTACTATTAAAGGAGTTCTGCCCAGTTTATCCCGGGCAGCATAAATCCCTTGCGGGGTTAAAAGCAGAATCGAGCAGGAACCCTCAATTAAGTCCTGCGCTTTTAACAAACCTTCCTTAAAAGAGTTTTCCTGATCTATGATTACAGATACGAATTCCGTAGCGTTAATATTACCTTGGCTAGTTTCTAAAAAATGAATATTGCGATCCAGTTCTTTGTCAGCTATTTCATACAAATTATTGATTCTGCCCACGGTACTAATGGCATATTGACCAAGCCGTGACCGCACTGATAGGGGTTGAGGTTCTGTATCGCTTATACATCCTATACCCATATTGCCCTTCATCTTAGGCAACTCAGCTTCAAATTTGGCCCTGAACTGAGTATTTTCGATGTTATGAATAGATCGCTTAAAACTGTTTCCGCTCCAAATTGCCATCCCGCCTGTACTGGTTCCCAGGTGCGAATGGTAATCGGTACCAAAATATACATCTGTCACGCAGTCTTCCTTTGATACAACACCAAAAAATCCACTCAAAACAGCTACACTCCCTAAAAAAGATTTTTATAAACCGGATATCTGATTGGTATATGGAACTACTCATTTTAATAATAAAGCAAAATCATCTAACATTGATACCACAACAATAAGAATACAACATACATTCTCATGCGTCCACGAAAACGCTATAAAAAATATATAACCGCCGGCTATTAAAGAACTTCCACCTTTGAGGAAAGCGTATACAGGAGTTTGTTAAGCAGTCAGACAGGCATAAGGTATACTGTATACACAAAAAGAAGACGAAATAAACATGTTTTTCTAAGTTATAATTGTAGAATAACGAATGAAAATCACGAGGAGGAAGTTGTTAATGGCAAGCAATTCTTACAATGCTTACGAAAACGCCCAGGCCCAATTTGATCGGGTGGCCAATATTATTGGTCTTGATGATCCGACCAAATCTTTTCTCCGTCAACCTATGAAGGAGTATCACTTCACCATTCCGGTCAAAATGGATGACGGCAGTACCAACATTTATAATGGATATCGCATCCAGCACAATGATGCTCGGGGGCCGGCCAAAGGGGGTATTCGCTTTCATCCGCAGGAGACCGTGGATACCATTAGGGCCTTATCTATGTGGATGACCTGGAAGTGTGCAGTGGTAGATATTCCTCTGGGTGGTGGCAAAGGCGGCATAATATGCGACCCGCGTAATATGAGTGATAATGAACAGGAAAGATTATGCCGTGGTTGGGTAAGAAAACTGGCTAAGGATATTGGTCCTTTAATTGATGTACCTGCTCCAGACGTTATGACCAAAGGCAAACATATGCTATGGATGCTGGATGAATTTGAACTTATTCACGGTGGTCGCTTCCCTGGATTTATTACCGGCAAACCTGTCAGCATGGGAGGATCCCTGGGCCGGACCGAGGCTACCGGCTATGGATTGATTTATACCGTGAGGGAAGCTTTAAAGAGCCTAGGCATGAAAATTAAAGGCACTTCAGCCAGCATTCAAGGATTTGGAAATGTAGCCCAGTATGCCAGTAAACTATATGAAGAACTAGGCGGAACTGTAGTATCGGTTTGCTGCTGGGATAATAAAGATAAAAAGGCATATACCTTCTTTAAGAAAAGCGGGCTGGACGTTGCTGCCCTGTTCAAGATGACTGATTCATTTGGTAGCATTAATAAGGAGCAGGCACTTGACCTGGGGATCGAAATCCTTCCTCCATACGCCTGGCTGGAACAGGATGCAGATGTACTGATACCTGCCGCTTTAGAAAATCAGATTACTCTGGAAAATGTAGACAAAATCAGCAAACAGGTTCTCTTGATTGCAGAAGGCGCTAACGGTCCTACGAACACCGATGCAGATGAAAAAATCCGAAAAAGCGGCATGTTTGTCATTCCTGATTTCCTGGCCAATGCGGGAGGGGTAACCTGCAGCTATTTTGAACAGGTACAATCAAATGCCAACTATTATTGGGAAAAGGAAGAAGTACTGAAAAAGCTCGATCATCAGATGACCACCGCATATAGAGCCGTTGAAGACACTGCCAAAAAGAACAAATTGTATATGCGCGATGCTGCCTATGTTATTTCCATAAATCGAGTGGCTGAGGCAGTCAAACTGCGGGGCTGGGTATAAGGCCAGTACCTGCTTAATTTGATAATTACCCGGCAGCGATTCGTACTTATAGTTTCTGCTGTGCTGGCTGGGGAGCAATCTAAAAAACCGAGGCTAAGCCATAAAAGGAGGTGGATCAAACGTTCCACCTCCTTCTTTAGTTTAATATAGCCTCGGATAATCCCCTGCTTCGTTTTAGTCCATCAGTTCCTCCAAGATGGCTGGAGACGGGTTATTAGGTATAGTAGCTACGATCTTATCCTGGTAAGTGAAAAGGTTATAATCCTGGTCGCTAATCTCGCCAATTACAGCTGCATAACCTTTTTTACTGCGAATGGCCGCCAGCACTTCATCAACATTTTGCGGTTCAACCTGCAGCAACATCCGGGCTTGGGTTTCGCAAATAAAAATCTCTTCCGGGGTAATATCATTTGTATTAACGGGGACTTTATCCAGTTCAACTTTGGCTCCCAATCCCCCGTAACGGGCAGATTCACATACGGCAGCACCGATACCGGCTGCGCCCAGGTCAGAGCAAGCCTTGATTTTCCCGGTAGTAAAGGCAGCTAGGGTAGCCTCCATAGTAGTTTTTTCCTGGGCAAACATAGCAATCGCTGGTTTCATCACCGGAACCAGGCCAGCCCGGTACAGGGTATCATTACCATCAGTTCCTGTTTCCCCAATTATAATGATTTTGTCTCCTGCGGATTTAGCCGGTTTAGTAAGCGGTTTTTCTGTGACTTGTTTACCGATAACTGATACTACCACAGCAGGGACGATATCGCTGAAGGAAGTAGAGAAGCCGCCCCCAACTACAAATACCCCCATGGTTTCACACATATCGGCTATGCCTTTGAGCATTAGATTAATTCTATCTTTACTGGTCATGATTTCACAGTTGCCACAGGTGCATTTACCCTCAAAACCACAGGGTCCGACAATCACTTCATCTTCCAAAGGACGAGTTCCAATAAAATCTAAGAGAAAAATAGGTCTGGCGCCCATGGCTACAACATCACGCATAGCCCCTCCGGCACCGCTGGCGGCAGCATCATAAGGCCGCGGAACACTAGGTGAACAGTGGCTTTCCATTTTTGCAGTAATAAAGCAATCGGAATCAGGTATCCTAAATACGGCGGCATCATCATTGGCATCAGGCCCTACCAGTAAAGCCCCAGGCCAGATCTGGTCAACTTTTTGATTCAGTTGCTTAAACAGATTAAAATCAATTGCCTTATCTGTATTGTGATGTAAGTGAATAAACAGAGCATGTATTAACGCCTTTTCAACATTATTCATAAAACTGCCTCCCATTAATATATTTTGCTAAATCGCTATTAGGCTAGAAGTTTATCGTTTCAATTTTCCGTGCTATATTCTATCATAAATTGGTGGATATTTAAAACTACAATAGTACCTGTTTGCATGACAAATATACCTGTGAGCTGCTGATGTCATGGTAATTGTGTTAATAAGCCTCTATCTATTCCTTTCGCTATATATTGCTCATAGCATATGGAATTCGCTGTTTTTCCGGACAGTTTGCTAAGCCGCCAATCTAGGCAGCTGTTGAAGATTTTCTGCAGTGCGTAATAGCATAAACAGCTATCCCCATACTCTACTATAAAGGGAAAGACAGTGTTTCTTGAAAGGAAACACTGTCTTTTAATTTGCCAGAATTATTATATTCTATTTAATCCTCAATAAACGGTTCAAGATAAGGCTTAGTTACACAAGTAGGTTTGCTACCCATGGTAGCAAGGGCCTTATATGCTACATCAC
>CAZHHJ010000004.1:0-46865 GCA_964531295.1 uncultured Syntrophomonas sp. | reverse complement strand
GGTTTATGGAGAGGCCGAAAATGAAAATCGACTGATGGAAGTAAAGGAAGAGGTTCTCAACGGTCTGGGACTCCAGTATTAAAAATAACAGGCCTTGTTTCACCGCTGGGGTTGGGAGCGTTTATAAATTTATGAGGGGGGGCAGGCAGGAATTTTATGAGTTATGACGAAAGTAGTATAATTGACGAAAACTTAGGAGACGATGAGTTCAAAATGCTGGATAAGGTCCTGGCGGATGTAATAAAGAACCTGGAGAAAGGCCGGGATGATATTTTCGATATTGCTGAAGAGAGCGGCAGGCAATCCCAGCGTATGGAGATAGAACTTCGGGATGTGAAGATGGACACTAGCCGGGTTATTGATGAAGTGCAGAAACAGGAGAAAAATGAAAGATTTACGCGTTTGCGTTTGATGGAAGTCAGCGAGAATTTTCGTTCATACTCAGAAACAGATATACAAAAGGCCTATGAAAACGCCCGGGAATGCCAGATGAAATTAATGGATCTGCGGCAAAACGAAATGCATTTGCGCCGCCGCCGGGACGAACTGTCCCGTCACTTAAGAAAATTTCAGGCTATTAAGCAAAAGGCAGATAGATTTATGAATACTACCCACCTGGCCCTGAAGATCTTACAGGGTAATCTGGAAAGGATCAACTATACCCTGGAAGATGCGGTTAAGACCAAGCAGGTCGGTTTATGGATTCTTCAGTCCCAGGAAGCAGAGCGCCGTAAGATAGCCCGGGAATTACATGACGGACCAGCGCAAACCATGGCCAGTATGCTTATAAGATTAGATTTTGTGGAGCGCTTGTGGGATAACGATATAAGCCGGATTAATGAGGAACTGGGCAATATTAAAAAAATGAGTCGGGAGAGCCTGGATGATATCAGACGTATAATGTTTGATCTAAAACCGGCCCTGATCCACGAAGAAGAGTTCTACTATACCCTGAGAGATTATTTAAAAGATTTCCAGATTAAATACAACTTGGAGATAGATTTTGTGATGTTCGGCGAGAAGAAAAAATACGATATTGCTATGGAAAGTGCTGTATTCCGTTTAGTACAGGAAGCCATCACTAACATACGAAAACATGCCAATACCAAAAAGGCCATGGTTAAACTGGAGGATAATGGGAAGAACCTGACCCTGGTAATTAAGGATGAAGGCAGTGGATTTGAAGCCGAGCATGACCAGGCTAGAGAGAGTTATGGAATCATAGGCATGAAAGAGAGGGTACAATTACTGGGTGGGAAAATGGAAGTTAATTCCCAGCCAGGTCAAGGAACTCAGATAATAATTACCGTCCCATTGGAAGGAGAGGCAAAGAATGGATGAGAAGATACGGGTTATAATCGCCGATGACCATGTTCTTGTGAGAGAAGGGCTTCGGAAACTTCTGGAATTGGATGACCGTATTGAAGTTCTTACCGAGGTAGGAGACGGTCAAGGGGCTATAAACATAGCTCGCAAACAAGAGATGGATGTCATCCTGATGGACATTAATATGCCCGGAACCAATGGAATTACTGCCACCCAGGTTATCAAGCGAGAGATACCCTCAATAAAGATCATCGCCCTGACCATTTACGAGGACGAAGAGGTAGTGGAAATGGTTAGAGCGGGAGTATCGGCTTATGTACTCAAGGATGTAGCCGGAAGCGATCTAATTGATACCATTCATAGAGTAATGAATGGCGAAATAGTGATTCATCCCCGGGTGGCTAACCGACTGGTAAGTGAATTAACTCGGACTGAGCAGGAAAATGATGATGTGAAACTTACCAAACGCGAAAAAGATGTACTGAGTTTGCTGGTAAAAGGAAATTCCAATAAGGAAATGGCGGAAAATATGTTTATCAGTGAAAAAACGGTGAAAAATCACTTGACCAGCATTTTTAGAAAACTGGGAGTAAAAGACCGCACCCAGGCTGCAGTGTATGCCTTAAAAAATAAGATAGTAGCTGACGACTAGCCAAAATCAGTAATTAATTGACCTCCTAAAGGCATATTATATACAAACTAGACAAAAGGAGGTTCTTTTTGTGGCGGTCTGTCTTAAAATCTTATGTTTTGCTATTTGGATGACAATTATGATGGTTTTAATCCATGGAAGCAAGCAGAGGAAGTACACTTCAATCCAGCAGGTTTGTTTACAGTTAAGCGAAGATGACGAGATAGAGAAATCAGGTAAGTGTCGGTCAGAAATCAAACTGGGGGACAAGCTAAGCAAGAAGAATGCAGCGCCAAGCTACCAGCAAAATATTCCGTCTGCCGCTTTTAAGCGAGGAATATACCTATAAGTATATTTTGCCGATGAAAACAATTGGCCGGTTTTATCCGTGTAAAGAACATCTTAATGCGTTATGATTGAATAAGGGTTGAAGAAATGTCGTATGCAAAGGCAGAGAAAGTTGCTTTCATACGATGTTTTATCTTAAATAGGAAAAACAGTGTTTGGGGTGGGGGAATGGAAAATATTCTCATGGATATCCTTTTTCCGGTTAGTGATTGCAACCTGTGTCGGGGAAAAGGCAAATACCACAGTCGTCGTCCATGGTGCGACCAGTGCCAGGATGAAATCGTAAAGGCCCAGAGCAGTATGTCGGTTTGCGAAAAGTGCGGCAAATATTTAGAGGTGCCGGAGATTTCGTGTTGTTCTGAATGCCGGGATAACCCCCCAGAATTCAGGACCGGGCGAGCTGTGGGGCCATATAACAACGATAAGCTGCGCAAAGCAGTAAAAGTGTATAAATTTTTATGCCGCAGATATATGAGTGTAAAAATGGGCAACATGATGGCGGCGGTAGTAATAGAAGAGCCCGACTTCTGGCCTATAGATATAATAATTCCGGTACCGATATCCAAGGGCAATTTAAAACAGCGGGGTTTCAATCAATCGGAACTGATGGCCAAACAAATAGGCAAGGTCTTGAAGAAACGCATGTATCCCAATCTTTTACGCAGAGTAAAAGAAACACCCTCGCAAACGGAACTAACTAAAGAGGAAAGAGAAGAAAACCTCTTATGCGCTTTTAATGTGAGTGATCCCGCAAAAATAAAAGGAAAGAATATTCTACTGGTTGACGATGTATATACTACGGGTTCAACTATTAAAGAGTGCACACGTACCCTGCTGGATGCAGGGGCAGAGGGCATTTCGGTTATAACCTGGGCTACTGGAACCGGATACTAGCGACCAAGGGGTGATATTGTAGTGGCAGAATTAATGAATTGCAGTCAATGTGGTAGAGTTTTTGCCTACCAAGGGAAAAATATTTGCCGTAAATGCACAGAGAAAATGGAGAAGGATTTTGTAGTAGTCAGAAAGTATCTTCAAAAGCATTCAGGAGCCGGGATCCGGGAAATAGAGGAAAATACCGGTGTCGATGAACAAAGTGTAATACAATTTATACGGGAAGGAAGATTAGCTGCCGAAGGTATTGCTAATGTTCTAAAATGTGATAATTGCGGCCAGAGCATAAAAGAAGGCCGGTATTGCGATAAATGCCGCTATGATATCAACTGCAAGCTGCAGTCGATTATGCCGGCACCCGAAGTTAGCAGTGTTCGCCAGAACAGCAAAGAGGCTAGGGGAACTATGTACAGCAAGAAGGACTAGGCCTGATGGGCAAAAATAAATAGGACAGAACCTAAAAGGGATAGCATAATCGAGTAAATGGGAGCAATACATTCTAAGAAAATGAAAAACCAACAAGGGGGCATTAAGCCTCCTGTTTATTTTCTACGACAATAATAATACCCAAGGATTTTGTGAGGTGAAGATCATGATAATATCAAAAGCTCAGGTTCAGAACATTATGAAAATATACGGGAAAGATTCCGCTTCTGCACGGGTAGACAATGTTAAAAGTACCGGGGTAGCATCCCAGAAGGATGAGCTGAGTATTTCCCAGGCCAGCCGGGTCATGCACAAGGCTATGATGGCCGCCAAGCAGGCCCCGGATATACGCTGGGATAGAGTCAATGAGTTAAAAGAAAAGATGGCCAGTGGCACCCTGGATGTATCAGATGAAGAGATTGCAGCAAAAATTATCGAACATGCCCTGGAAGAGTATATTTGATAAAAGGAAAGTGGTGTATTCAGTGGAAAAACTGCTGGAGAATTTTATTGATTACTTAAATAAACAGAACCAGGTAATGGACAGCCTGGCTGATTTGGGACAGGAGAAAAAAGAGTTGATTATTCTGGGCCGAGTTAAGGAACTCGATGAATTAATCAAACATGAAACCACTGCTATAAATGATCTCCAAGAGCTGGAGGAAGGGAGATTTAAACTGCAGCAGCAGCTGGCTGGGCGATGGGCCATGGACCTGAAAGATATCTCCGCTGGGGAAATACTGGCGCGGGTCAGGCAAAACCAGCCTGCTTTTTTTGGGCAACTGGAACAAGCTATTAATCGTTTGGATTTTAACCTTACCCGGTTGCGGGCTATTAACGAACATAATAATGAACTTCTGGAAGATTCTCTGGACTACATAGGGGCTATTGAAAGGTCCCTCCTGGGTGATAAGGCCGGGCTATATTCCAGTTCTGGAGATCAGCTCGAAGAGCATAGTGCAGCTAATAGACAACGCCTCCTGGATAAAAAGATTTAAAAAACTGATCGGGGAATGAGGTAATTAACAGTGAGTATTTTTATGGGATTGGAAACCGGTAAACGAGCCATCATGGTACAGCAATTAGCTTTGCAGACTGCTGGACACAATATAGCCAATGCTAATACCCCTGGTTATTCCCGGCAAAGGGTGGGCATGGAAGCCGCCCGCCCTTTTTGTACTCCCGGTATACCCAGCAGTTCCGGGGTAGGACAGATCGGTACCGGAGTGGCGGCAGGGAGCTTAACCCGTATAAGAGAAGAGTATATTGATATGCAGATCCGCAAAGAAAACCGAAATTCAGGCTACTGGGATACTATCCAGGATGGCATGGAAAAAATCGAAGTGATCATTAATGAGCCCTCTGATAACGGTTTAAGATCATCCATGGAAGCTTTCTGGCAGGCCTGGCAGGATTTATCAGTAAACCCCGAAAGCGAAGCGGTTCGGTCGGTAGTAGTGGAACGAGGTAATGCTCTGGCCGAAACCTTCAATCATATGTACCTGCAGTTTACCGATCTGCAGGCTGATTTAAACTCCAACATTGACATAAAAGTTAACGAAATGAATTCCATGATTGTACAGTTAAAAGACCTTAATAAAGAGATACTGGCGGTAAGCGTATCCGGGCAAGCCCCTAATGACCTGATGGATAAAAGGGATTTATTGCTCGATAGTTTAAGCCGCCTGGCTAATATATCTGTGAGTGAAGATAGTTATGGCATGATCAGTGTGCAGATGGGCGGCCGGACTATCGTGCAAGACACCGATTGTACAACCCTGACCACCGCCAGCGATCCGGATGGTATATATATGATCACCTGGGCTGACACTGGAATCAAGGCCAATATATCCAACGGAGAAATAGGTGGTCTGCTGGATCTGCGGGGACAAAGCCGATTACCCCAGGAAAATACCATTTCAGAATACAAAGAAATCGTACCCGGAGTTATTGATAAACTAAATACCATGGCCAAAACTATAGTAGTGATGAGCAACGAAATACATCGAGGAGGCTACAGTTTAAATAATAATTCGGATCCTGATTCGGCTTTTCCGGATGGTCTTAACTTTTTTGCTATGCCGGATGACCCGGACACTATATCGAATTGGGCTTCCCGCATAAGGGTGGATGATCCTATCCTGAGTGATGCCAAGAACATAGCTGCTGCAGCTAATCGAACCTGGGACGAAAACGATCAGAAAAGCAATTTTGGCGACGGCTCTATTGCCTTACTAATAGCCCAGTTAAAACAGACTAATTATACCAGCCAGAGCAAAACCAGTAGCGATAATTTGAGCGCAGTACTCACCTTCCCATCGACTACTTCAGGAGATTTAAGCGTAAGCCATAATGGTGGTACAATTACAGCTATTACCCTGGCGGCACCCGTAAAACCTTATCAGGATCTGCAGGAACTGACTGTTGCTATACAAAAGCAGTTGGATGCCAATGCCGATCTGAAGACTGCCGGTATAAGCATAAGGGTGAGTTGTGAGGGGGACCGGCTGGTATTCTCCAGCAGCAGCAGTGCTTTTCAAGGCCTAGGTGACAGTGGTCTGCTGGGGGGAACCGTATCCTTTTCAGCTTTAAATACCGTAGGGGGCATGATTAAAAACACTACCGGGGACGATTACTGGGCCGCTATAGCTTCTGGCCTTGGAGTGCAGAGCCAGCAGGCTGCCAGTATGAGCGAAAACCAGAGTATTATTCTGAATCAATTGGAAAATGAAAGGCAGTCGGTTTCCGGGGTTTCGCTGGATGAAGAGAGCGCTGACCTGCTTAAATATCAAGCGGCCTACAATGCAGCAGCGCGCTTTATTACGGTAATAGATGAACAGCTGGATACAATCATCAATCGTATGGGAACAGTAGGGAGGTAAGTAAGAAATGCGGATGACTAACCAGATGATGGTAAATACTTTAAAAATGAATATCAGTACCAATACTTCGAGAATGGCCGTTACCCAGGAGCAGATTGCCAGCGGTAAGAAGATCAATAAACTCTCTGATGATCCCGGCAGCCTAATACAGGTTATGCGTATGCGGGGAAATATAACTGAAAACGAGCAGTATGTGCGTAATCTTAATGAGGGCATTAGTTTTCTGGAAACCACTGATTCAGCTTTGGATGACTTAACCGAAGTAATACAGCGTATACGAGAATTGACGGTGCAGGCAGCCAACGGCACCAATGATAGCAGTGCTCTGCAAGCCATAGCTGAAGAAGTCGGAACTCTCCGGGGACAGGTACAGACCATAGCCAACATGAGTTACGGCAGTAAATATATTTTCGCCGGTTCCAATGTCACCCAAGGGCCCTGTGGCGAAAGTGAGTGGCAGGGTAATAACAGGGCGGTAAGAATAGAAATAAGCCCGGGTATAATCATGCCTATAAATATAGATATGACCAGCTTTTTTGGAAACCCCAATGGTTTGGATGTGGGCGGGAATCCAGATGGCGGCGTTTTTGATATGATTAATCAATTGATGAACCGGCTTAATGCTGGTGGTAGTGAAGCCATTTCCCATACACTTAATACTATAGACGATAAAATTGATGAACTGTTGAATAAAAGAGCCGTAGTTGGCGCCCGGGTTAACCGTCTGGAGCTTCAGCAGAATCGCTTGAAAAATGAACAGATTTCCCTGACCGGTTTGCTTTCCCAAAGAGAAGATGCGGACATGGCTGAACTGGCCATTAACCTGCGGATACAGGAAAATGTTTACATGGCTTCTTTGTCCGCCGGGGCCAAAATCATCATGCCATCATTGTTAGATTTTCTAGGCTGATAAGGGTGGCTTTAAAAACTCGGGCAGATAAAGACAAGTTGAAGCTGGAAAAGGTTTATAAAGTGGAATTAAGAGGTGAAATTAGTGAAAATCCAAAGTAAAATGCTGGGTGAAATGGAAATAGAGGAGTCAGCCGTTATTCATTTTCCAGACGGCATACCTGCTTTTGAAGAGGAGCGCCGCTTTGCTATCATACCCATGGATGAGTCCGGCCCCTTTTATTATTTGCAGGGATTAAAACGCTCCGAATTATGTCTGATTATTGCCGATCCTTTTGTATTTTTCCCTGACTACCAGATAGACGTACCAGAGCAGGAACTGCAGAGGATAAAGGCGGAAGACGGCGAAAATATAAGCCTTTTGACTGTTCTCGCCATACCCGTTGATTTTAAACATACTACAGCCAACCTGTTTGCACCTTTGATCATTGATACCAAAAGCAGACAGGGCATTCAGTTTATCCCGGATAAATCTAATTACAGCACCAAACACATGATCTTCACAAAAGAATACGCAGTATCACGAGCAGCTGCCGGGCAGGGGGAATAAAGATGCTGGTATTAAATCGCAAAAAAGGTGAAGCGATTATTATCGGAAGTAATATAGAGATATATGTACTTGAGGTTCAGGGAGATAACATCAAAATTGGGATCGAAGCTCCCCGGGAAGTGAGTGTTTACCGGAAAGAAATATACCAGGAAATAGTTGAAGCCAACCGGCAGGCAGCCAGCCAGTCAGAAGAGGCTTTAAGCAGGTTTAAAGAAATGAAGGGGAAAATTTAAACCCGTAAAGAGGAGGGATAGAGATGACCATACGCTTGAGTGGCCTGGCCAGCGGCATGGATACGGAGTCTATGATCACTGACCTGATGAAGGCAGAAAGAAGCAGGGTGGATACTCAATACCAGCAAAAGCAATTGCTGGAATGGAAAAGAACCGATTACCGAGATATTAATACCAAACTCCTGGCCTTACGAACTGCGGCCCTGGATTTAAAACTGCAGAGCACTTTCACCGGCAATACGGTAAAATCAGCTAATGAAGGAATACTGACGGCCACTGCCTCAGCAACGGTGATAGATGGGAAATATGCGATCAAGGTAGTTAATTTAGCCAGCGGAGTCTCAACCGCCAGTTCCGCAGCTATGGGATCAAGTTCCGACCTCAGCAGCCTGGCCGCCCAGTTTGGGGTATCCGGTGATATCAGCTTCAGTCTGGCTGGGAAAGACGGTGTGCAGTCCTTTTCCTTTAATGCCGAGGAAGACAATATCCATGAACTTATAGACCAGATAAATGCAGCCCATCTAGGAATCACAGCTGTTTATGACCAGGGAGTGGATCGTTTGTTTTTGACTAGCACTGAGACCGGCAGTGAGGTAAAAATAGAGCTTACTTCTGATGAGAATGGCTTTTTGCGAGATGCTCTGAAATTATATACAGGTGATCTGGCTAGTAGTGAAACGCCGATAAACCTGGGCAGCGGTGAGGATGCGCAGATTGAATTTAATGGTATCCAGGGTCTGAGCTTTTCCAGCAACCAATTTAGCTTGAACGGGATTAGCTTTGACCTGAACGCTATAGGCAGCACTTCCCTAACGGTCAGCAATGATACCAATGCCACGGTGGATAAGATAAAGGCTTTTGTTGAAGCCTATAATAGCGTAGTTGAATTGATGAGCAATAAATTGAGTGAGAAAAGGGACCGGGCTTTTACTCCGCTGAGCGATGAACAGAAAAAGGAGATGAGCGATGATCAGATAGAAACCTGGCAGGCCAAAGCCCGTAGCGGCTTGTTAAAAGGCGATTCTATCCTGCGTGCCATGTATTCCAAGCTTCGCTCCAATGCAAGCGGGGCCGTTAGCGGGCTATCGGCAGATAATAAATATACCAGTCTCTCCACCCTGGGTATCAGCAGCAGCAGCAACTGGCTGGATGATGGCAAACTATATATAGATGAAGATAAACTGCGGGCCGCCCTCACTGATCATCCCGAAGAGGTGACGGAGTTCTTTACCGGCAACGGCGTAAGCAACGGCTGGGCCGACCGGCTTTATAATTTGGCTAGCAGCAGCATGACTAGCATCAACAATAGGGCGGGCAGTTCCGGCAACATGGTCGATTCCAGCTTCCTCGGCCGTGAATTGGAACGGATCAACAACCGCATCGATGACTGGGAAGAACGTCTGGGGAAGCTGGAAGAAAGATATTGGGTCAAGTTTACGGCTATGGAAAGGGCCTTGCAGACCTTGAACAGGCAGAGCTCCTGGCTGGAGCAGCAGCTGGCCAGCCTAGGCTAAAAAACCGGTGTTTTATGCATTTGCTTATTCATAAGCTGATAAAGACCATAACTGACTTGGTGATACCCGGCGTATCATCTTGCCGAACCAAAGGCCAACGGAGTAGGGGAGAATCAATCCACCCCTACTCCCCGATTAATCGACCATCCTGCCGCGGAGAATTAATTCTCCGCGGCTTTCATTTTCATAGCTAAAGGCGGCAGGGCATGAATTGTACATAATAGCTTAGCAATTACCTCGAAATGTCCTAAAAATAATGCCTGCTGAGACCTGGGAGGCCGTATGCAGGAGAAAAACATAGGAAAACAAACAAGAAGACCTTACAGGACTCCAAACGACATTTTACCATTTGCCGGTTTATTAACGATATAACCAATACCCTGTTGAGATGACAGGTCGGTCCTAAGCTTCAGGAAGTGACTATTCCAGTTTAAAGGTCGATCATGGATGCTACCACTGCCTGAAGCAGATTAGAGGAAACGCCCCACACGGACGTGGGAGCTGAAAATTCAAGGAGGAATATAAGATGATAATTAACCACAATGTAATGGCAATGAACACTCACCGTCAATTAGGGGTTAACAACACCCAGACCGGTAAATCCCTGGAAAAACTTTCATCCGGTTATCGCATCAACCGCGCTGGTGACGATGCAGCCGGACTGGCCATCTCCGAAAAAATGCGGGGACAGATCCGGGGTCTGAGCCAGGCCTCCCGTAATGCCCAAGATGGTATTTCACTGATACAGACGGCTGAAGGTGCGTTAAACGAGTCTCATGAGATCCTGCAGCGCATGAGAGAATTGGCCGTACAATCCGCATCAGATACTAATACCGGTGCTGACCGGGCAGAAATCCAGAAGGAAATCGACCAATTAGCCAGTGAGATAACCCGTATATCTACCGATACCGAGTTTAATACCCAGAAGCTCTTAAATGGTGACATGGGAAAAACCTATGCAGTAACCGCTAACGCATGGAATCCGGACAACATGCAGATAATAGGGTCTGATATTACCACTGGTACCTATACCCTGGCCCTGACCGCTGCCGGAACAGCTACCGAAACTATAAATATCAATACTGCCGCCACTGGTTTAGCGGCTGCTAATATCAGTGAGGCCGATGGAACCGAGTTTGGGTCTTATACACTTAATGTTACCAATTTTAATGGTATTGCCGGATCGGCAGATTTTGAATTGATAGGTCCGGATGGCAGCCGAGCCGCCTTTACCTCCGGTGCGGCTATAGATGCCGACTTGACTATTGGCGGGCTTACCTTTGCTTTCGGCACCGTGGATTGCACCAGCAATGGGTCCATACAGTTTGATTTCACCATGAACGGTCTGGACGTAGACTTGAGTGGCGGCAAGACTGTAAACACAACAGCAGTGAGCGCTTATGCCGGGGAGACTCTGAATGTGGGCGGATTCCAGTTTGTAGTCAAATATCACAGTACTGAGCTTACAACTAATAATGCCTTTACCATGAATGTAACCGACCATGCCCTGAAGTTCCATATCGGGGCTAATGCAGATCAGAATACTGCGGTATCGGTGAACAACACCAGCGCTACTGCTCTAGGGATTAATGCTCTGGACCTGAGTACTCAAAGCGGAGCCAATATCGCTATTACCACCATAAATACAGCCATCACCACCGTTTCCTCTGAGCGGGCTAAACTCGGGGCCATCCAGAACCGTCTGGAACATACCATCAAGAATCTGGATACTTCCGCTGAGAATCTGCAGGCTTCCGAATCCCGGATCAGGGACGTGGATATGGCCAAGCAGATGGTGGAATTCACCAAGCAGAACATCCTGCAGCAGGCCGCAACCGCCATGCTGGCCCAGGCCAACCAGGCCCCGCAGGCAGTACTGCAATTACTCAGATAAACAAGTAACAGGCAATTATTATAGATCCCAGCAAATTATAAGAGCAGCGGAAAATTAACTCTCCGCTGCTCTTTTCCGTGTTAAAAGGACCGTCCCCATGACACGCTTTACTCAGTTTTTATTTCCTGTGTTATAATACGATGTGATCAATTTGGATATCTTTGTATCTGCCCAGCAATTAGCATATCTTCTTAAAAAGGATGTAGACTTGATTGATCTGCCTCGAGTCTCACCGGTCCTGCAGGTACAAATACTGAAAAACGGAAGAATAATATATGCTCAGGATCCACACTATCGCCAAGAGTTTTTTATGCTGGCATTAAAAAAATACAGCCGTTTAAATGAAGAGAGAGCAGTAGTTATTGAAAAAAAACCCGGCTTATTAGCCGGGGAAGAAAGGATATTAGGTGCACAATGCTCATTAGAGCTGTATATAAGGAGGTGGGGTCAAATTCTTAGGTCAAGCTGCTGTATGCTTCCAGCTGTACCGTTTTCTCTTAAAAATATACCTGATGAGCTTACCTGTCCATTCAGTTCATTGCGGTCGTTTTTCAAGGCGAAGGAAGTGTCGATATTGCACAGGCAGATGGCACCCAGGCTTTTTTGCCCCAGGGCAAAGAGTACGTCATTGCCGGCACTGTCTTTAGTCCAGATCCGCAAGTGGTCAAATATCGCATCATTTTCGTCTATCCAGCCATTGCCATCTTCGTCATATTGAGCTAATTGAGCAAAACCGTTCCCATTCTGAACCCCAAACAGCTCTTGCCCATTATTGATTATCCCATCACCGTTCAGATCCAGAGCCAAAAACCCGCTGCCCGGCTGGAGAAAGGATATAATATCCGTCTTCCCATCGCTGTCCAGGTCGAATGCAAAATTGCGTTCAGTCAGAGCGGCTGCTGGCCCATCGAAGTTAATCACCAATGGGTCGGTCAATTGAGCATCCCCGGCGCGAATATGTACCTCAGACGAAGATGAAAAAGAGCGGCTCATGTTTAAATTTAGCGATATGTTGATCCCTCGTCCATCTGCGGTCTTAACTACCCCCAGGGCTGAGAAGGTGGTCTGTTCACGCTCAGAATAAGACTCATGGTAATCATATTCAAGTCCCCAGGCAGCTGGCTGAACCTGGCTCGGCTGCACAGAATCGGCCCGGGGCAGGGCAGGCATTTTATTTCTGCTTTCAATATCTATATCCACCGGCAGATAGAATGTAATTTTTCTACCGGTAAAGGCTTCCAAAAGACTCTTTAAAAGAGAGATTTTATATTTATCTTCCTGGCTCAGCTCGAAATGGAATCTCTGCTTTTGAGCTTTCTCCGCTGCGGCAGATATTTCTACACTGTCCTCAGGCAGCAGTGAGCCAAGATTCCGCTCTGGTCTTGATTCGCCGGGGTTTATGCCCATCCCCATTCGGATTCTCTCTTCTTGGACCAACTCTTCTCGATAAGTACGGGTAGAAGCCATTTCAATACAGGAATTTTCTATAATCATGTTTTGCCCCCCTTCAGGTCGGATGGGGAATTATTATAACTCCCTTTATCTTTAATATCGCTATTTTACGGACTTTACTTTAGGGATAATTTCCCCATTGCTTATTTTATGGCCTGCTGCGAAGCCTGGATAGGCTACGCTAAAGTTTCGTACCTGCGGCACGATATATATAGTAGTGATGATACATGATAGAGCGGCCCCGAAGGCATGAAATGAGGTGGAAAATATGAGAATTGAAGGACAGGGGGCAGAACCCTTCTATCCTCCCCAGCAGCAGCAGACTGCGGGAAAAACCGTTAAAGTCCCCGGTGTAGTGCTGGAGAAAACACCTGGTTTTCCAGCAGGAGATTCGCAACTGCACGAAAAGTTGGATAAAGCAGTAGAGCTGATAAATGAGACTCTGAAGGTTTCCAATCGTAATCTTAAATTTCAACTGCACGAGGCCAGCGGGCGTTACCAGGTAAAAGTCCTGGATTCTGATTCTGGCGAAGTTATCAGGGAAATTCCGGCAGAACGTATGCTAGAATTTTCGGCCCAGGTTAAGAAAATGTTGAATGATGCTATCGGTATTCTATTCGATGAAATAGTATAAAACTTATGAAAGAAAAAAGTTCTGCTTGATTTACGAAACAGATATAGCTAAGGAGGCGAAAAGGTGAACACTAGCGGGCAAGTATATGAGCAATACAAGAGAACCAGCGTGGAGACTTCGTCCCCGGGTAAACTGCTCTTAATGCTCTACGATGGCTGTATAAAAAATATAGAAAACGCCCGAACGGCGATAGGCGAAAAGAACCCTGAGCTGGCACACGAAAAAATAGTTAAAGCTCAAGATATCATAATCGAACTTATGGCCACCCTGAATATGGATTATAATATATCCCAGCGTTTATTATCGATATATGATTATATATATAATCAGATGGTAGAAGCCAATATTAAAAAAAACATTGAACTACTCGATGAAATACAAGGGTTATTGGCAGATATGAGAGATACCTGGCAGGATGCCATGGGCACAGCGCAAAATACCAGCCAGGATAATAACAGTCGGCCAACCTTTAGCGTGAGTGGCTAATCGCTTATGCTTATAGAATTAACCTTGGCCAATACCATCGAACAATTAAGCAAGCATTTTAAACAACTCCTGGGTTTATCCCGCCAGCAGTTAGATATGATTGAAAAGGATGATTATGAAGAACTGCCAGCTTTAGAGCAGGAGCGTATTTTCCTGCAGAATGAAATAGAGATAGACATAAAGAATTTAGAAAAGTATGAGGTGGAAGCACGGAGTCAAAGTATTAAAACAGACACTTTTTCAAAGGGTCGGGTAATATATGCAGGATATATAGAGCAAAAAACCGAAATAAGAGATATAATTAGTTTAATACAGGCTAACGACAGCAAAAGTCAGGCTCTATTATCAGAGGGGATGCGAAAAGCCCGGGTCAGTTTGGAAAATGCCAGGGACAATAAGAAAGCTGTGCAGCATTACTATCCAGAACCAGCTTATGCTGAGGCCTGGTTTTTCGATAAGCACAAATAAGATCTATTCTCTGATGGATGTTTGCATCGAGGCCTGAAATTTTGATTTAAGGAAGATTACTGGTGGTAAAGCAGATTATCAGGGAAATAATAGATAATTTCCAGCAACAGCTAAATCTCTATGAGAAAATGGCGGAATTGTCTTCCGCTCAGGTAAATTGCCTGGGGAAAAAACGGGCTATGTCAGGCGAATTAAGAGATATCATGTCCAAACGGCAGACTCTAATGGCTGACATTAGTTCTTTAAATGAGAAGAATCGTGCCAGTCAGCAGCAGGCCATGCAAGAGTTGAATATTAATGAATTTGTATTGAATAAATTGCTGGGGCAGATCGATGCAGCGGATTATGAGCAGTTAAGAGATACTGTTAGCAGCCTGGGTTTAATACTGGAAAACATCAACGAACTAGACCGTAAAAACCAATTGCTGATGGTGGAAGTGAATACCAGCTCAGCCGGGGGCGAAAGAAGGGCTAGCAACAAGCAGGCCAGTAATGCTTATCGCCGATCAATGAAACCAGAGCAGAATTGATCTCGGCGTTAGTTCAAATCTGCGATAATTGAATAAGGGATAACTGGCAGGGGACACATGGATTCCTTGCTATTTTAATTTTTGGGCTTTATAATATGCTATACGGGTCGGCAGGATAAGCGGAGTTATTTGCAAGCAGAGTGCCGGCAAAATCATACAAAGTGAGGGGTTTATTATGTTTGAAGACAAAACAATGATTTGCCAGGATTGTGGGCAGGAATTTATTTTTACCGCCGGTGAACAGGAATTTTACAATGAAAAAGGCTTCCAAAACGAACCAAAACGTTGTAAAGAATGCAGGATGCAGCGGCGGGCAGGCAGAAATGAACGAGGTCCCAGGCAGATGTTTGATACTACCTGTGCCAGATGCGGTCAAGAAACCCAGGTACCTTTTAAACCAGTGGAAGACAGACCGGTATACTGCCTGGAATGCTTTCAGAAGATAAAAGAGGAAGAAGCGATTTAACCGCTTGCTTAATCTGCTTAAAACCGGGTCACTGCACCCGGTTTTATTATTGCCCAAGGAACTCTAGGTCCCAGGTAATATTAAGATCTAATGCACATACTATTTATAAGCATAACGATTTGTGGTGGAGAAAAGAGCGTTCCTGGTATAGAATAGAAATATAACATCGGGAAAGGAGTGGTCATATGAAACTCGACATCAGGGGAAAAAACATAGAAGTCACCGATGCACTTAAAGATTATGCCACCAAGCGGCTTTCCAAGTTAGAGAAATACTTTGACGATGTAAAAGAGGCACAAGTCGCATTATCTGTGGACAGTGAGGGACATAAGGTGGAGGTCACCATACCCATTAATGGTATGATTCTTCGGGGAGAAGAAGCTACCGATAACATGTACAGTTCCATAGATCTGGTAGAGGAGAAACTGGAAAAACAGATCAATAAATACCGAACCAAATTATATAGAAAGACCAGGGGAGCAGGATTCAGGAAAAGCGTGCAAGAAGAAATCGAAAAGGACCTAAAACTTAGAGGGGAACAGGAGGCAGCGGATGCCTTTAATATTGTCAGGACCAAGAGGTTTGCGCTTAAGCCGATGGACGAAGAAGAGGCTATTATGCAGATGAATTTGCTGGGCCATAATTTCTTTGTATTTTTTAACGCTGATACCGATGAGGTAAATGTTGTGTATAAGAGAAAAGATTGTAATTACGGTCTGATTGAACCGCATTTTGACTAGTTGAAGTTCACTTTCCAAAAGTGCTAATATAATATTAATCTCTTGCTTGAGAAAGGAGCCAATCGGTTCCTTCTTTTTTTAATGAAAGGCAGATGAAAAAGATGTTAAAAAACTTTCTAAGGAACATCCTGGATGACAATGAGAAAGAAGTGAAACGCTATCGCAAGCGTGTAGAAGCGATCAATGAATTGGAAGTCCGCTTTGAAAAATTAAGCGAGGAGAAATTCCCGGTTCAAACAGAAGAATTTAAACAAAGACTAAAGAATGGCGAATCATTAAACGATATATTACCAGAGGCCTTTGCTCTGGTCCGGGAGGCTTCCCGGCGAGCCCTGGGCATGAGACATTTCGATGTCCAGTTAATAGGCGGAATGGTGCTGCATGATGGCCGCATCTCGGAAATGAAAACCGGGGAAGGTAAAACTCTGGTGGCCACCTTACCGGCCTACTTGAATGCTCTGGAAGAAAAAGGTGTTCACATTATTACGGTTAATGACTATCTGGCCAGCAGAGACGCAGAATGGATGAAGCCCATCTACGAATATTGCGGCTTGACAGTGGGGCTGGTTATACACGGAATGAACAATCAAGAGAAAAAGGCGGCATATGCCTGTGATATTACCTATGGAACTAACAATGAATATGGCTTTGACTACCTAAGAGATAATATGGCCGTAAACCACGAAAACATGGTGCAGGGACCGCTGCATTACGCCATTATAGACGAAGTTGACTCCATATTGATTGATGAGGCCCGGACCCCATTGATTATTTCCGGGGAAGGAGACAAGCCAACCAGTCTGTATTACCAGATTGCCAAATTTATACCGCGCTTAAAGCCTGAGGATGACTATATAGTAGATGAGAAGGCGCATTTGTCAACCCTTACCGAGGATGGGGTTAAAAAGGTGGAAGATTATTTTCATATAGAAAACCTATCGGAAAATATGGAACTTGCCCATCATGTTAACCAGGGACTTAAGGCCCATACCCTGATGAAAAGTGATCGTGATTATGTTGTAAAAGATGATCAAGTAATCATAGTGGACGAATTTACCGGCCGCTTAATGTTTGGTAGAAGATACAGTGACGGGCTGCATCAGGCCATAGAAGCCAAAGAAGGAGTAAAGATAGAAAAGGAATCCCAGACTCTGGCCACGGTTACCTTTCAGAATTATTTCCGTATGTACAAGAAACTGGCCGGAATGACTGGTACCGCTGAAACAGAAGAGGCCGAGTTCAAGAAGATATACGGGATGGATGTGGTGGTTATCCCTACTCACATGTCTATGGTAAGAGAAGACCAGCCAGATATCATCTACCGTACTGAGATGGGGAAATTCCAGGCGGTGGTCAATGATATATTGGAAAGGCATAAAAAGCAGCAGCCAGTTTTGGTAGGCACTATTTCCATAGAAAAATCGGAACTATTGAGTTCAATGCTGGGAAAAAGAGGAGTAGCTCATCAGGTTTTAAATGCCAAGTATCATGAAAAGGAAGCCCAGATCATTGCCCAAGCCGGGCAAAGAGCTATGGTGACCATAGCCACCAATATGGCTGGCCGGGGGACCGATATCGTGCTGGGTGAGGGAGTTAAAGACCTGGGCGGGCTTTATGTTCTAGGGACTGAAAGGCATGAGTCCAGGCGTATTGACAACCAGCTCAGAGGGCGTTCAGGCCGGCAGGGAGACAAGGGCGAATCTCGCTTTTATGTATCTTTGGAAGATGATTTAATGCGGCTTTTTGGTGCTTCTACCATAGAGGGGGTCATGGATCGCCTGGGTATGGATGATGACATGCCCATTGAAAATAACATAATATCCCGGGGTATAGAAAACGCCCAGAAAAAGGTAGAGAACAGGAATTTCGGTATCCGCAAAAACGTGCTGGAATATGATGATGTAATTAATCAACAACGCGGCGTGATATACGGGGAACGCTATAAAGTATTGCTGGGTGAAGACCTGCAGGAAACCGTTAACAGTATGATAGATGATGTGGTGGACACGGTGGTAGACACCTTCGCCGGTGAAGCCAAATATTCAGATGAGTGGGACCTGCCGGGCATGGTGACTTATATCGAACAAGCAGTGCTGCCGGATCCTGACTTTGGAAGCCAGGATCTATTAGGTCTGACCGCTGAAGAAGCCAAAGAATTCCTGGCCGATCGTACCCATGCCCTGTACCTGGCCCGGGAAGAGGAAATGGGCTCAGAAATAATGAGGCAGTTGGAAAAAGCCTTGCTGCTGAGGATTATTGACCAGAAGTGGATGGATCATATCGATGCAATGGACCAGCTCAGAAACGGAATATCGCTTCGGGCTTACGGGCAAAAAGATCCTTTAATAGAATACAAGTTTGAGGCTTATGAAGCTTTTCAGTCTATGATTTACAACATCAAAGAAGATGTGGTTCGTTATATATTGCGGCTTAAAGTAGTGCAAAATCCGGAAGAAAGAAAAGTAACCACCAGTCAAAGTGAAGAAACGATTAAGAAGCCGGTGCGCAAAGGCAAAAAGATTGGACGTAATGAACTCTGCCCCTGCGGCAGCGGTAAAAAATATAAACATTGTTGTGGAAAAGAGGTCTAATTAATGGATTTAGCGACTCTGATAGGACTGTTGATAGGTTTGGGCGGTCTGGCAGGCGGGTTCCTCCTGGAAGGAGGACATGCGGGTATGCTATGGGTGCATACCGCCTTCATTATTGTTATCGGCGGTACTATTGGAGCGACGGTAATCAGTTACACTGGCGATGAACTAAAGACCATGGGTTCTTTTTTCAAACAGGTATTTGTTGATAAAAAGATAAACTACGCCGAAGTCTTAGAAATACTGGTAGAAACCGCAGATAAGGCCAGAAGGGAAGGGCTCTTGAGCCTGGAAAGCCAGCTATCAAGTATAGACAATGAATTTCTGACTCGGGGATTGCAACTGGTCATTGATGGAACCGACCCAGACTTAACCCGAACCATGCTGGAAATGGATATTGAAGCTCATGAAAAGAGACAGAGTATCGGTCACGCCGTCTTTATGACCGCCGGCGGCTACGCTCCGACCATGGGTATTATCGGAACGGTAATGGGACTGGTACACGTTCTAAGTAATATGGCGGAACCGGAGGAACTGGCCGGAGCTATTGCAGTGGCCTTCCTGGCTACCCTCTATGGTGTTTCCACTGCTAATGTATTGTGGATTCCTTTTGCTACTAAATGCAAAATCAAAGGTGAAAAAGAAGTATTGTTGATGGATCTGATCTTGGAAGGGGTCCTTTCTATACAGGCCGGGGAAAACCCCCGGGTTATAAGGGAAAAACTGCTCACTTTCGTGCCCACCGAATCTAAGAAAAAAGTGCAACAGCAGGCAGTGGAAACGGAGATGTAATTTATGAGTCGTTCCCGGAGAAAGAAAAAGGTCGAGGAAGAAGGCGGTAACGAAAGATGGTTGATAACCTACGCCGATTTGATAACCTTGCTGATGGTATTCTTTGTTTTGATGTATTCCATGAGCCAGGTAGATATTGACAAATATTCCGCCTTAGCCAATTCACTGAGCCTGGTTTTGACCGGGCAGTCGATAAGCATGATGGAGGCACCGGGCCCTTCTATGGCGGAGGGTCTAACCAGCAGTGACCAGACCTCAGAGGCCGCCGCCGCCGCTGCCGCTGCTCAGCAGGCCCAGATGGAAGAAATCGAAGCTATCATCACCAAGTTTATTGAAACCCGGGATAGTCAAATAAGCAGTACATCTTCTAATAATTCTGAAACCACCCGTTTAAGTGAACAGATTATAATCTATGAACAGGAAAGAGGTTTGGTCATTAGCTTCAAAGACGCTTTGCTCTTTCGCAGTGGCTCTGCCGAACTCAACCCGGTGGCCCGGGATATCATTAAGGAAGTAGGGCAGCCTTTGGTGGGGATACCCAATTATATCCGGGTGGAAGGCCATACCGATGATTTGCCTATTAACACTGCTAAATTCCCCTCTAACTGGGAACTGTCAGTTATGAGGGCCACCAATGTAGTACATGTCTTAAGCGAAGCCAGCGGCATTCCCGCTGATCGCCTAGCCGCTATTGGCTATGGAGAAAACCGGCCACTGGTACTAAACGACAGCCAGCAGCACCGGGCCATGAACCGCCGAGTGGATTTAGTCATACTGAAAAAGAGGTACGATTATTTTGAGCCCCCCCGAATTGAAACCGAAGGATAAGCAACCTGCGGCACATTCCCTGCCCCCGGCATTTCAAATCATCTTAAAAGGACCGTCCCCGCGCCACGATTCCATGGCCCGTTTGACAAAAATAAAAACGGGTGCTACCTTAATAAGCAGACAGGAGGAGATAGTATTGATAGAAGACCCTAGGAGCGTTTACTCACACATAATGAATCGTCTGCAGGAAATGAGGGCTTCTCTTTGACATTGATGGCAAAAAAGAGAAGATAGAATTATTACAGGAAAAAACTTTTAAAGCTGGTTTTTGGGATGACAACCAGCAAGCGCACAAGATACTAAAGGAAATAAGTGATTTACAGGATATCGTCAAGCAGTATGAAGACCTGTATAATAATATTGAATATATCAAAGATATGCTGGAGATAGCCGAGGAAGAAAAAGAGGCGGAATTAATAAGCGAAGCGATTGAAGAACTGGGAGAAGCACAGGAGAAATTTAAAAGATTTGAGCTCCTGTTTTTGTTTTCGGGGGAGCATGATCACAATAATGCGATTGTATCACTCCATGCCGGAGCTGGCGGAAAGGAAGCCCAGGACTGGGTGGAAATGCTTTTGCGTATGTATATCCGCTGGGCTGAAGCATCTGGATATGCGGTGCAAATCATGGACCTGTTGGCCGGGGAAGAAGCAGGGGTAAAAAGCGTGACATTTCTGGTGACTGGTAATTATGCCTATGGAAAATTACGCTGTGAACAGGGTGTACACCGACTGATAAGAATTTCCCCCTTTGACTCATCAGGCCGCAGACACACTTCGTTTGCTTCCCTATCAGTCCTGCCGGACATCGATGAAGAGCTTGAGGTTGATATTAATATTGAAGACCTGCGCATAGACACCTACCGTTCGGGAGGAGCCGGCGGGCAGCATGTAAACAAAACCGATTCTGCGGTTCGCATAACTCATATTCCCAGCGGGATAGTAGCTCAGTGTCAAAATGAACGATCCCAGCTTTCCAATCGCATGGCAGCTATGAAAATATTAACCGCCCGACTGTACGAAGTAAAACAGCAGGAGATGGATAGCAACCGGGAAGGTCTTAAAGGTGAGTATAAAGAGATTGCCTGGGGCAGTCAGATAAGAACTTATACCCTCAATCCTTTTAGTCTGATTAAAGATCATCGCAGCAATATTGAGACCGGAAATGTACAGGCAGTTCTGGATGGAGACCTGGATCCATTTATCAATGCCTGCCTGGCGATTATGAGCAAGATGTAGAGGGAGGTTAACGTGAAAGAGATTAATGAGCAAAGAGTACAGCAGGTGGAAGACAAAGCCCTGGCCATCAGGAGGCATATTATTACTATGCTTTGCGCAGCTGGTTCTGGCCATACGGGGGGCTCCTTGAGTGCATCAGATATAGTGGCCTGCCTCTATTTTTGGGAAATGAATATTGATCCTGCCCGCCCCGATTGGGAAGATCGGGATCGTTTTGTTTTGAGCAAAGGACACGCAGCACCGGTTTTGTATGCTGCTCTGGCCGAACGGGGTTATTTCTCCCCGGAAAAGCTGATGACCCTTAGAAAATTTGGCAGTCCATTGCAGGGACATCCTGATAAAAGAAAACTGCCCGGAGTGGAGGCCTCTACCGGTTCACTGGGTCAGGGGATTTCCTGGGCGGTGGGTATGGCTTTAGCCGGCAAAATGGATAAAAAGGACTATCGGGTCTATGTTATGGTCGGCGATGGGGAGTTGGAAGAAGGTATGGTGTGGGAAGCCACTATGGCGGCCGCTCATTATAAATTGGATAATCTCCTGCTGTTTGTTGATCATAATGGACTACAGATAGATGGGAGAATAACCGAGGTTATGTCACCGGAACCAATAGGTGATAAATTTAAAGCTTTTGGCTGGGAAGTTATGTCGATAGATGGGCATAATAGTCGGGAGATTATGCAAGCCCTTAATAGCGCACGAGATATCAAGGGAAAACCGGTGGTAATCGTGGCTGAGACCACTAAAGGCAAAGGCTGTTCTTTTATGGAAAATAGAGTGGAATGGCATGGGAATGCTCCGAATAAAGAAGAGATGGAAAAAGCACTGGCTGAGCTGGGTTAGATGGTACTGTCAGAATTGGATAGGAGGAATAGGCTTTGAAAAAACAGGCAACTAGAGAAGCATATGGAAAGGCTTTATTGGAATTAGGACGAGAGCATCCGGATATAGTTGTTCTAGATGCCGACCTTTCAAAATCTACCAAAACAGCAGAATTCGCGGGAGCCTTTCCAGAGAGATTCATTAATGCCGGCATAGCTGAACAGAATCTTATGGGTATGTCAGCTGGTCTGGCGGCAGCCGGTAAGATCGTTTTTGCCAGTACCTTTGCCGTTTTCGCGACTGGACGAGCTTTTGACCAGATAAGAAACTCTATTGCCTATGCAGAACTGAATGTAAAGATATGTGCCACCCATGCTGGTATTACCGTGGGTGAAGATGGAGGATCACATCAGTCAGTGGAGGACGTCTCGTTGATGCGCAGTATACCAGGCATGTGCGTGATAGTACCGGCCGATGGGATAGGCACTCGCCAGCTTTTACGGGAACTGTATGGAAGAAAGGGTCCTGCTTATTTAAGACTGGGCAGGCTGGCAGTGCCGCAAATATATAGTGATGATCAGCAACTGCAAATAGGGCGGGGTGTGGAGCTTAAAAATGGAAAAGACGCCACCATAATTTCCTGTGGTATCATGGTGGAAAAATCGCTGCAGGCCGCGGAAATACTGGCTGAAGAAGGAATAATGGTTTCGGTGGTAGATATGCATACCATCAAACCGCTGGATAAAGGACTGATAATCAGGAAGGCACAGGAAACCGGTGCTATATTAACCGTTGAAGAACACAGCATCATTGGGGGTCTGGGCAGTGCGGTCTGCGAAGTAGTAAGTGAGCATGGCCCGGTGCCGGTCTGGCGTGTGGGGATAGAAGATCAGTTCGGACAATCGGGAAGTCCTGAGGAGCTATTACAACATTATGGACTAACTGTAGATAAAATAGCCCAAAAAGTCCGGGATTTACTAAAAATTTAATAATTGTTGAAGGATTTTGGATATTTTTGTAGAATCACCTTTTTGAGGTGGTTTTTTTATTTGGAGGTTAACACATGTTAGTGCAATTTTATAACGTCTCCAAAATGTATGCCAATGGAATTAAGGCGTTAGATGATATTTCCTTGAAGATAGATGGAGGAGAATTTGTTTTCCTTATGGGACCCAGCGGAGCTGGCAAATCAACCATGGTTAAGATGCTATATCGCGAAGAGATTCCCAGCCGAGGCCAGATTTTTGTAGCCTCCCGCAGCCTGGTGCGCATGAAGAAAAAAGAAATACCAGCCCTGCGCCGTAACATTGGAGTAGTATTCCAGGACTTTAAGCTCCTGGAGAGCAAAACGGTCTATGAAAATGTCTCGTTTGCCATGGAGGTGGTGGGAGCCAATTCGCGTGATATCAAAAGCCGGGTGGTTGAAGTTATTAAACTGGTGGGACTGCACGGTAAAGAAAAATCGCTGCCCAGGGAGCTATCAGGAGGAGAACAGCAGCGAGTGGGGATAGCCCGAGCGCTGACCAATAGACCCTTATTGCTGATAGCCGATGAACCGACCGGCAACCTGGATATGCATACCGCGCAGGAGATTATGGAACTACTTTTCGATATCAATCGTAAAGGCACTACAGTGATTATGGCTACCCATGCCGGGGGACTGGTGAAGGCGGCCCGCAAACGAGTTATAACCCTGGAGGGCGGTAAGATAGATTCAGATATCACCCCGGGAGAGTTTACACTATGAAAATAAGAAACGTGTTATATTTTTTCCGTGAAGCATTTAAATCGATAGCCCGGAATCACCTGCTGAGTATCGCGACGGTTAGCACCATAACTATCTGCATCCTGATATTGGGGGTGTCGGTTTTGATAACGCTAAACACCAGTACCTTTCTGGACAGCCTGGAAGCGGATGTAGAAATTATGGCTTACCTGGATCAAGATCTCGATAAAGATGGGGTTGAAGCTGTACGAGAGGAACTTGCAAATGTATTGGGAATAGATACCATCACTTTCGTATCCCGGGAACAAGCCCTGCAGGATATGCAGAAGACGCTGGGTAAGCAAGACTATGATTTGGAGAGTACCCTAGGGAAAAATCCCCTGCCGGACTCCTTTGAAATAAAAGCCGTAGATCCACATGATGTACCGGAGCTAGCTGGTCAAATCGATAAAATAGAGGGTATATACAAAGTGAATTACGGCCAGGGGGTAGTTGAACAGCTTTTTTCTACCGCCCACTGGGTCAAGATAGTCAGCCTGGTTTTCATCTGTTTACTGGCCCTGGGAGCTGTATTCTTGATTGCCACCAATATTCGTCTGGCGATATTTGCTCGTAGAAAAGAAATATACCTGATGAAGTTGATTGGCTCCACTGACTGGTTTATTCGCTGGCCTTTATTCATTGAGGGAGTAGGATTGGGTCTTGTGGGTTCCCTGTTGGCTATTCTCATTTTGGCCTTAGCCTATGGCACCCTGTTAAACAAGGTGGATACCATTTTATTTATGCCTTTGCTTGGCGGAACTCAGGTTTTAGTGAAAGTTTATCTATCCCTTTTTGCTGCCGGAGCAGCACTGGGTATTATCGGGACTGCGGTTTCTATCAACCGCTTCCTGGATGTTTAATAGGCAGGAATGTTGTGATCCCTGGTTATTCGAGGTAAAGGAGTGGTAACATGAAAGTCGGTAGACGCCTGGCCGCATTGATGGTAACTTTGATCTTTGTGATTACATCGATCATGCCTGTTTACGCAGATGAAATAGAGCGGGCTCAACAAAAACTGCAGGATGTCAGTCGACAGATAGAAACTCAGCAAAATAATCTCAGCCAGACTAAACAGCAGGAAAAATCTATTATGGAGCAGCTGCAAGACCTGGAACAAGCTATGGTCATTAAAGAGCAGCAGATCAAAACATTAGCCACAGAAATTGAAAGCCTGGAAGGGGATATCAGCAGGACTGAAGCAGAGATAAAGGTCAGTGAAGAAGAACTGCAGGTGCAGGTAGACTATCTGTGTGAGCGGCTGATTGTTATGTATGAAGACGGGATGGATGTTTCCTACCTGGAAGTGCTTTTTTCTGCCACCGATATCAAAGATTTTCTAAGTCGTTACGATTTGCTGCGATATGTTGTAGAACAGGATATGGGTTTAATAGACTCTATAAACAAACACAAAAGAGCACTGGATATTAAGAAGAGCGATCTGGAGATACAGCAAGGAGAGCTGATATCCAAGCGCGAGGTACAGAGAAGCCAGCGCAGCGAGCTAGCTGCCCAATCCAGCCAGAAAAAGGAACTGCTGAGCAGTGTGCGGCAAGAAAAAAACAGTTATGAAAGAGCCCTGCAAGAATTGGAACGCACTTCTCGGGAACTGGAAGCCATGATCAGAGCTTCTCAATCAGGTGAACAGCTGGGCACCGGGGTATATACCTGGCCTACCCCTGGCTATGGCGCTATAACTTCACCCTATGGAATGCGTTTTCATCCTATACTGAAAACCAGAAAACTGCATACCGGGGTGGATATTGGAGCACCCTCTGGAGCTAAGATCGTGGCCGCTGATACCGGCAAGGTCATATTAGTTGGCTGGCAGGGTGGATACGGACAGACTATAATCATCGACCATGGGGCGGGTATGTCGACTTTATATGCTCATCAATCGAGATTTGCGGTGAGTTCGGGACAAACGGTAGCCAAGGGACAGGTGATAGGTTATGTGGGCAGTACTGGCTGGAGTACCGGTCCCCACCTACATTTTGAAGTCAGAATAAATGGGAATCCTACTGATCCCATGAGCTACATAAGGTAAGAGGCTTTCGCCCTGGCCTGCTAATGAATATGAACGGTGAGTTCCAGCCGCTAGCCAAGGCCAGCCAGAATGTGGTTTGAAAAAGCAGTTCACTATTTCAGGCCTTCTTAAAACCTAAAATATCTGTAACCAGGATATTATTTCCTGGTTATTATTTTGCCGCTCTGCTGGACATGACAGGAACCCTCCCCTGCTGGCGGGAATCATATTCAAAAATGCTGCATTGTATTTCCTGTGGATCAGGAGTAACATAAAATCAATAGTTTAATAATAAAATACTAGTGGTGGTGAAGATTTGGATAGTAAAAAGGCAGGTTTTTTAAAAGGGTTGAACATTATATTTTCCGGCCTGGGGGTACTTTTGCTCGCAGGGTTAATATTTGTACTGGTAGTAAATCCAATCGGTCTGGGCACCCTGTTTAGTGTGGTTGGACTGGTAAACACCCAGTCATTGTATGATGTTGATTCCCAGCAGATGTTGGAAGGAGCTGCGGCCGGAATAGTAGGTGCCTTAGATGACCCTTATTCAACTTATCTGGATAAAGAGATCTGGGAGGAACTGAAGATTCGCCTGGAAGCAAAATTCGGTGGAATTGGGGTTTACGTGTTCCAGGACAATGAGGGGAAAATTAAGATTTATTCGCCCATCAAAGGTACCCCGGCTTATAACGAAGGGGTGCAGCATGGGGATATTATCATCAAGATTAATGGGGAAAGCACTCTGAATATGACCCAGGATGACGCAGTTAACCTGATGAGGGGAGAACCCGGAACCCAGTTGGAACTCATCATATATCGCGAATCAGATAATAAAGAGTATTTATTCAAGATAATTCGGGAAATAATAAATGTACCTTCCGTAGAAGATGAAGTACTTGATGCCGATAATGGCATAGGCTATATCAGTCTCAGTCAGTTTCATAATCGCTCCAGCATCGAAATGCTGGCCAGCGTTGACCGTCTGGTAAATACCGAGGGAATGAAAGGACTTATTCTTGATCTGCGTAATAATGGCGGGGGGGAATTTGAGGCGGCTATTGACATAGCCAGTATTTTCTTAAAGGAAGGGGATGAGGTAGTAAGTTCTGCCGATGCCCGGGGGAATCGTAAAGTATACCAGGCTAGAGCCGGCCAAACCGATGTTCCCCTGGTGGTCTTGGTCAACCAGGATAGCGCCAGCGCAGCGGAAATATTGGCGGCAGCCTTGCAGGATAATAAGAGAGCCTTGTTGGTGGGAGCAACTACCTATGGAAAAGGTTTGGTACAGACCGTCTTCCCGTTACGGGATGGGGGAGCGTTAAAATTGACCACCCAGAAGTATTTTACCCCCAGCGGTACTGATATCAACGAAATCGGCATCGTACCCGATTATCCTATTGCATATAGCGAAGGAAGCGAAGAAGACCTGCAATTGAACAAGGCCCGGGAGGTTCTTAAACAACAAATGTAAAATTCATGGTGTCAGGCCTTTGTTTAGCAATTCGTTCCTCTTTGTAAGTTAGTAATTTGATTTTAGCACTTGACATGATAGTAACACTCACAGCTGGGCGAGTGTTATACTGGGTCTCACTGTCGGCCAGTCTAGCAAATGGGAAAGGCGTTTAAATATAAGTAATAGCCTGCACATCGCCTTACCCTCCTTGCTCTGACCAAGCATAAGCACTCCCCTGATCCGAAATTTGAGTTAGTAAGCTAGTCCTTGGCACCCACATCGGGAGGTTAGGATATTTGGAACTGCTGAGCGGAATATTGATTTTGATGGGGCGGGTTATGCTGGAAATGATTACCTCGCCCTTTTTCATTTTCGTATATTTGCTACTCTTCACTATAGTTTGCTGGCAGTATAAACGGCTGGAAAACATGAGTGAAAAGCTGATAAAAAGTAATAATCGTCTTTTCCTGCGCTCGGCCTGCTTATCATCTTTGGTGGGCATATTCGGCGGTTTAATGGGAAGCATACTCTTGATCATGGTCGGGATCAAACTGGAGAATATAGGCTTTGTTTATCTGTGGATCCTGGCCTTGCTGTTAATGCTGATAAGCCCTCGTTTTTTATGCTTCGCCTATGCGGCCGGGATTTTATCCTTATTCAGTCTGCTGTTTTCTTTTCCCGATATCAATATCCCCCATCTGCTGGCTCTGGTAGCCATACTGCATATGATTGAAAGTTTCCTGATTTTGATAAATGGTCATAGTTATCCGATCCCGCTGTATGTAGAGAAGGGGAATAAAATCGTAGGGGGCTTTAATCTACAAAAATTCTGGCCCTTGCCCCTCATGGCTCTAGTCGGAGTTGCGGGCCATAACCTGCTGGACGGCCTGGCCATGCCCCAATGGTGGCCTTTATTACAAGGCTATTCGGGTGTGACGACCCAAACCTTTACTCTGCTACCGGTAGTCGCCATACTGGGATATGGAGAATTAACTACCACCAGCACTCCGGCCCAAAGAGTGAAGAAATCCTCACTCAATCTCTTTATGTACAGCTTGATCCTTCTGTTGCTAGCCGGTTTATCCTGCCGATTGCCGGGGCTGACCTTTATTGCCGCCCTATTTTCTCCTCTGGGCCATGAATTTGTTATCTGGCTGGGAATGCGGGAAGAAAGTAATCGAAAACCTTTATATATAAAAAGCCGGGAGGGAGTGCGGGTCTTGAATGTGCGAGCAGGAAGTCCGGCTCAACATGCCGGCCTGCAGGAAAGAGATATTATCATGGCGGTTAATGGTTTAAAGGTGGATTATTATGCAATGCTCAGGGAGTTGATGCACAGCGCCGACCAAGTTTCGTTGCAAGTGAAAAGAGCAGGGGAGGAAAAGAATATTCTCCTGCCCGGATCCTCTCAGAATGATGCTGGTATAATCCCGGTACCGGAAGAATCGGTGGGCAGGTATATCGTGATGCAGGAAGACAGAATCTTCACCCTGGCCCGAAAGCTCTGGCAAAAAATCCGCTAGCACCCTTAAATTTTATTAACATTTTATAAATACCCCGAATATATTAATAAAGAATAGGCGTAGAGGCCAATAGGGGGTGCTACATTTGGGCGGAAAGGGAAAGATCAGATATGTATTTACCAGCAGCCATACCGGGCAGGGATTTGTCACCTTTATTCCCGGTTTACTGGAGAAAATAAAGAGAGTTTATGTGCTCAAAGGCGCTCCTGGATCGGGAAAATCAACTTTTATAAGATGCATGGGGGATTCCCTGGCGGAACAAGGATATGATGTTGAGTTCTGGATGTCGGCGGAAGATCCGATGAATCCAGAAGGAGTATATATTATACAAATGGAAACGGCTATAGTTAACGGAAATTTGCCCCTAACAATCGACCCCAAATATCCCGGTATTACCGGCTCCATTATAAACTTATCGGCATATCTGGATGAATTGCGTATCAATAAATATGGGGCGGAAATCATGGAACTGGTAGATCGGGTTGAAATGCAGGGCCTGCAGGCGGTCAGCCTATTGGAACAGGCGGCTTTAATCAAAGGAGAAATGCTGCAGGCCAGCGATGAAGGGTTTAACGAAAATAAATTGCATAAATTGATCAGCAGGCTGGAAAATGAGATTCTCAAGGAACAACCGGGAGAAAAACACTATTTTGCTAGCTCAATTACCCCGGAAGGGATTATCAATTATGTGGATGAGATAAGCAGCCGTTGTAAGATCAGGTATCTGTTAAAAGGCGGCGGATTTGCGGCGGAAGAAGTGATAAGCGAAATCGCTTCCAAAGCTAGAGAAGCAGGTTATCTGGTAGAATATTATCACTGCGGGTTAAATCCGCTCCGAATAATTATGGTAATAATTACTCATCTGCAATTGGCTATCATCGAAGCAAATGATATGGAAGTATCTACCCGCCCCGGGGATAGATTGCTTGACCTGGCTGATTGCCGGAATGAGTCCGGCCAGCCGTTACAGGAGCCTGACCATAGTGGAGCCCATCGACAGTATGAAAACCTGTTGCTAAAAGCCCAGGCTGAGCTGGAAATTGCTCATAAAGCTATGAAGAATTTAAAGCGCTTGTATTCCGCAGCCATGAATTTTGAAACTGTGGAAGAAAAAAGGCAGGAGATTCTAAACATAATGACCAGTGCCGGTGCTTCGCAGGAAACTTATAGGATGGGGATTTTCCCAATACTCAGGTTGTCGACCAAGTCGACAAGATGCCAGACCGATGACGGGAGCGAAGATCAAAGCATGAAAAAAAACCGTGATTGAGGCGTACCTACGTACGGCGATAGAGGGGGTTTTCTGAAATAACGCAGATATTCGTTTTTGTCATCGTTCTGAGTGTTGGGATTTTCCCAATACTTTGTTATTATTGATGAGAAAGATGTGGATAAGATGTGGACAACCTGAGGGAGATAGATATGAATAGATTTAAATTGCACTCAGCATATAAGGCTACCGGCGACCAGCCGCAGGCGATTGCCAGTCTGGTTGACGGACTAAATAACGGGAATCGTGAACAGGTTTTGTTAGGGGTTACCGGATCGGGGAAAACTTTTACCATGGCCAGGATTATCGAGGAATTACAGCGTCCAGCGCTGATAATGGCTCCCAATAAAACTCTGGCCGGGCAGCTTTATTCTGAATTCAAACAATACTTTCCTGAAAATGCAGTGGAATATTTTATCAGTTACTATGACTACTACCAGCCCGAGGCTTATGTGCCCCAGACTGATACCTACATAGAAAAAGATTCGTCGATCAATGATGAAATAGATAAGCTCAGGCATTCGGCCACCGCGTCCCTGCTGGAACGAAGAGATGTAATAATAGTAGCTAGTGTTTCTTGTATCTATGGTCTGGGTGCTCCCCAGGATTACTATGAATTAGCGGTTTCGCTGCGGCCGCAGATGGCCATAGCCAGGGATGATCTGCTGAGAAGACTGGTCCATATACAATATGAGCGCAATGAAGTGGCTTTTTACCGGGGAACTTTCCGGGTAAGAGGTGATGTGGTGGAGATATTCCCAGCTTCCAGCGGAGAGAAAGCTATTAGAGTAGAATTTTTCGGTGATGAAATTGAGCGGATGATTGAATTCAACCCTCTTACCGGTGAAATCCTGGGCAAGCGGATGCATGTCATGATATTCCCGGCTTCACATTTCGTAACTACCTGGGATAATATGCTGGCAGCGGCGGAAGAAATAGAGCAGGAATTGCAGCAGCAGATAGAATACTTTAAAAGTAACGAACAGCTCTTGGAGGCACAACGCATAGGGCAGAGGACCCGTTATGACCTGGAAATGATCAAGGAAATTGGCTACTGCAAAGGCATTGAAAATTATTCGCGCTACATCACCGGGAGGAAAGCTGGAGAGCCACCATATACCTTGATAGATTTTTTCCCCGAGGATTACCTGCTGTTTATGGATGAATCGCATATTGGTGTTCCCCAGGTCAGAGGTATGTATGAAGGAGACCGGGTGCGCAAACAGAATCTGGTGGATTTTGGCTTTCGGCTTCCTTCCGCCCTGGATAATCGGCCGCTGAAGTTTGAAGAGTTTAAGCAAAAGATCAATCAAGTGACATACGTCAGTGCCACTCCTGGTCCTTATGAATTGGAGAGAAGCACTTACACAGCAGAACAGATTATACGGCCTACCGGACTGGTGGATCCAGAAATTGAGGTCAAGCCGACTGAAAATCAGATTGACGATCTGATGGAAAATATCCGGCAAAAAGTTGATCAGGGCTTCCGGGTACTGGTCACCACCCTGACTAAGAGGATGGCCGAAGATCTCTGTGATTATCTGGCCGATGCCAAAATCAGAGTGAGATATTTGCATTCCGACATAGATGCCCTGGAAAGACTGGACATTTTGCGGGAACTCCGATCTGGGGTATTTGATGTTCTGATAGGAATCAACCTCTTGCGAGAGGGATTGGATTTACCCGAGGTAGCTTTGGTAGCCATATTGGACGCTGATAAAGAGGGTTTTCTTAGATCAGGTCGATCCTTGATACAGACTATCGGCAGGGCTGCGCGCAACGTAGAAGGGAAAGTAATCATGTATGCGGACCGGATCACGCCATCCATGAGACAGGCCATAGACGAGACTGATCGCAGGCGTAATAAGCAGATAGAATACAATCAAGAGCACCATATTACTCCCGAGAGCATTAAAAAGGCAGTTTACCAGGCTATTGAAGCCACCATAGCAGAAGAAGAGGTGGAATATGAAATCAGTAATTTCACGGCCATGAAAAGTGAGGAACGGCTTAGATTGGCAGCAGAAATGCAGCAGGATATGATTATTGCGGCTGAAAAGCTGGATTTCGAGAGGGCGGCAGAACTTCGCGACATGATAAAACAGCTGCAGAACCCCCCTAAAAAGGGCAGGAAAAAGGCCCGACGATGAAAAGTTGATACCGGGGACGGTTCGACGGTTCCAGTTGACAACCAACATGATGAAGAGAGGTTTATCACCGGGGACAGTTTCATTTGACAGCGATGCTATTATGGATAGAAGAAAGGGTCAGAAGGAATCGTTCCCTTTGACAACATTAAACGGAGAGAATTAAAGTGAAAGATTATATATATGTTAAAGGGGCCCGGGAACATAATTTGAAAAATATCGATGTCACCATCCCCCGGGACAAACTGGTGGTGTTTACCGGAGTATCCGGATCGGGCAAATCGAGCCTGGCTTTTGATACTATTTACAGTGAAGGGCAGAGGCGTTATGTAGAATCACTTTCTACTTATGCCCGGCAGTTTCTGGGGCAGATGGACAAACCTGATGTCGATTATATAGAAGGATTATCTCCCTCCATATCGATAGACCAGAAATCCACCTCCAATAATCCCCGCTCTACCGTGGGTACGGTGACCGAAATATACGACTACCTGCGCCTGATGTATGCCCGGGTGGGCAAACCGCACTGCCCTAATTGCGGCTTGCCTATAGAAAGGCAGACTGTGGAGCAGGTGGTGGATACTTTGCTGCAGTTGGAAGAAAAGAGCCGGATCAAGCTGCTGGCACCCGTGATCAAAAGCCAGAAAGGTGAACACCGCAAAGTTTTGCAAAACCTATTCCGGGAAGGCTTTACTAGGGTAATGGTAGATGGTTATGAATATACCTCAGACGAGGAGATCAAGCTGGAGAAAAACAAAAAACATGATATCAAGGCTGTAATTGACCGGCTGGTGATAAAGGATGGAATTCGCAGCCGCCTGGCAGAATCTTTGGAACTGGCCTTTGAACTGGGAGAAGGTACAGCGGTGGTTCAGCAAATCAAAGATGACGGTAGTGAGGAGGACATGGTCTACAGTCAGGATTTTGCCTGTACCTGCTGCGGATTTAGCTTGCCTGAGTTAAGTCCCCGTATGTTCTCCTTTAATAGCCCGTTTGGCGCCTGTCCCGAATGTGACGGTCTGGGAGAAAAAAGAGAGCTGGATCCCGAGCTGGTATTGAACCGGGAAAAAAGTCTGCAGGATGGAGCAGTGGTACCCTGGTCCAATAACTTTTATACTTATTATAATCAGATCCTGGCGGCCATGGCTGAACGACAGAAGATACCAATCGATATGCCTTTAAAGGAGTTGAGTAAAAAGCAACTCAATGTAATCCTGTATGGAAACGGTGAGGAGCGCTTTAAGATAAGCTATGTCAACTCCTATGGTGAGAGACACTCCTTTCGCTCCAGTTATGAAGGGGTAATGAATAATCTCCAGCGTCGTTATCATGAGACCAAATCCGATGCTTCCCGGGAAGAAATTGAAAAATATATGACCACCAGCCTCTGCCCGCAGTGTAAAGGACAGAGATTGAAAAGGGAGATGCTCTGGGTCCTTATAGGGAGCAAATCCATCAATGACATTACTTGCATGTCTATAAATCAGGCGACGGAGTTTTTCCAGCACTTGCAGCTAAATGAAAAGGACACACTTATTGCCCGTCAAATTATTAAGGAGATCCAATCCAGGCTGAAGTTTCTTATTGATGTAGGTTTGGATTACCTGACCTTGGATAGAGCAGCCGGCAGTCTTTCCGGGGGAGAAGCCCAGCGCATCCGCTTAGCTACTCAGGTAGGGTCCAGCCTGGTGGGGGTACTCTATGTACTGGATGAGCCCAGCATTGGCTTACACCCCCGGGATAATGACCGTCTCCTGGCCACCTTAAAACGGCTCCGGGATATCGGCAATACGGTAATAGTAGTAGAACATGACGAGGATACTATACTGAACGCTGATCATATCATCGATATTGGACCTTTGGCTGGTATCCACGGCGGGCAGATAGTAGCTCAGGGTAAGGTAGAAGATATTATGCAATCCGAAGAATCGCTGACAGCCCAGTATTTAACCGGGCGCAGATCGATAGAAATCCCGGTCAGCAGGCGAAACGGCAGCCATCAGTCCCTGCGCATATTAGGGGCTGAGCAGCACAACCTGAAGAATATTGATGTGGTTATCCCCTTGGGCAAAATGGTACTGATCACCGGGGTATCTGGTTCCGGCAAGAGCACCCTGGTGCAGGAAATACTATACCCGGCTTTAATGAGTAAGTTTTCTCGCCAGCAGACCCGTGCTGCCTTGCGTTACCGTCCCGGCAAACACCGGGCTATAGAAGGCAGCGAGGCTATTGACCGGGTGATCAACATCGACCAATCCCCGATCGGCCGTACTCCTCGCTCCAACCCGGCTACCTATACCGGAGCTTTCGATGGCATCCGGGAGCTGTTTTCTAATACCACCGAGTCCCGGGTCAGGGGGTATAAACCGGGCCGTTTCAGCTTCAATGTCCGGGGAGGGCGCTGTGAAGCATGTTCAGGAGATGGGATAATTAAGATTGAGATGCATTTCCTGCCCGATGTATATGTTCCCTGCGAAGTATGCAAGGGAAAAAGATATAACCGCGAGACCCTGGAAATTAAATATAAAGGTAAGACCATCGCCGACGTATTGGACATGACCGTTGATGAGGCGGTGGACTTCTTTGAGAACATAAATAAGATTCATCGTAAACTGAAGGTGCTGCAGGATGTTGGTCTGGGTTATATCCGACTGGGACAGCCTGCTCCCAGCCTTTCCGGGGGAGAAGCCCAGAGGGTCAAGCTGGCCACTGAGCTATCCAAGCGGCCGACCGGGCAAACCCTTTATATATTAGATGAACCAACTACCGGTCTGCATAAAGAAGATGTCCGACACCTGTTGGGGGTCTTAAATCGCCTGGTAGATCAGGGCAATACCGTACTGGTAATTGAACATAATTTGGACGTAATAAAATCAGCGGATTATATAATAGACCTGGGCCCTGAAGGCGGGGACCTGGGAGGAGAGATTGTGACCCAAGGTTCCCCCGAAGAAGTTGCCGAAGTCTCCGAATCATACACCGGCCAGTATCTCAAGCAACTATTGCCACAATAACAATAAGGGAACTTTGGACCAGGAGGGATAAAGGGTGAAAGAGCGCTTGAAAAATGTACCCCGGCAGCCCGGGGTCTATATGTTCAAGGATGTGGAAGGACAGGTGCTTTATGTGGGTAAAGCACGTGTTCTGCGCAGTCGTCTGCGTTCTTATTTTCAGTCCCCGGACCGCTTGCATCCCAGGGTAAGAGCGATGATGAATCGGGTCGCGGAATTCGATTACATCGTCACCGGGTCAGAAGTCGAAGCGTTGATATTGGAGAACGACCTGATCAAAGAATACTGGCCTCGGTATAATATAGCCTTGAAAGATGACAAAACTTATCCCTATCTAAAGATCACTATGGGAGAGAAATATCCTCGCATATATATGAGCCGGGAGAAGAAGGATCGGGTGTCCCGCTATTTCGGCCCTTATACTGATGTTACTTCATTGCGGGAAACCCTGAAGATGCTGACCATTATATTTCCCTTGCGGCACTGTAAAGTGTTTAAACAGCGTCCCCGGCCTTGCTTGAATCATGATATTAAAAGATGCCTGGCTCCCTGTACCGGCAATGTTCCGGTGGAAGAATATCGCTCCATGGTAAATGAGTTGCTCAAGTTTCTGGAAGGAGATATCAAAACCTTAGTCATTCCGATGGAAGCTGAGATGAAACAGGCGGCGGCAGAACTAGAGTTTGAAAAGGCGGCCCGCTTGCGAGATCAGATAATGAATTTAAACAAAATCCACGAAAAACAACATATTAACTTCGAAAAGCCATATAATCTGGATATGGTGGCACTTATGCCCGGGGAAAAGACCGCCCTGGTATTATTATTTAAGATAAGATCCGGGAAAATAGTGGATCGCTATGCCTCCTGGCTGAACCGGGCTATGGATGAAGACGAAGAGGATTTAATCCAGTATTTTTTGCAGTATTACTACGATGGAAACCAGGATATACCGGCTGAAATATTGTTGAATCGTCTCCCTGCTGATACCCATTTGGTGGAGCAATGGTTAAAGGAAAAAACCGGCCGAACTGTCCATCTGAGTATTCCCCAGCGGGGCGAAAAGAAAAAGCTGCTCCAGCTGCTGGAAGAAAATGTTCGGATCTTATATGAGGAAAAGGTAGCCCAGGAAGCCAAGGGAATGGAGAGCCTTATAGAATTGAGCCGGGCTTTGAGCCTGGAAGAGGTTCCCGGGCGTATAGAATGTTATGATATTTCCCACCTTGCCGGAGAGGAAACCACCGCGTCCATGGTGGTTTTTACCAATGGCATTGCGGATAAGAAGGCTTATCGCCGATTTAAGATGAAAAAGGATCAAAATGATGATTTTGCCTCTCTGGCGGAAGCCCTGGAGCGGCGCCTTGATGAAGCAAGCAAGGGCAATGCGGCTTTTCTGCCCGAACCAGATTTGATTCTAATAGATGGAGGCTTAGGGCAGGTAAATGCTGCAGCTGCGGTTCTGCGCCGGGTTAAGTCCGATATCCCTCTATTCAGTCTGGCCAAAAAGCAGGAAGAGATATACCGGCCGGGCAATTCTATTCCTATTAAATTGCCCAGAAATGATGAAGGGCTGAAGCTCTTGCAGCGTTTGCGGGACGAAGCCCACCGTTTTGCGATTGAGTATAACCGTAGCCGAAGACAGAAAAAATTCCGGGGATCGATTCTGGACGGTATACCGGGGGTGGGGAAAGAGCGCAAAAGGGCTTTGTTGGCCCATTTTGCTTCAGCCGCGCGGGTGAAGGAGGCCAGCCTGGAAGAGCTGCAGGCCGTACCAGGCATCAGTTCTACTCTGGCCCGGAATATTTACCAGCACTTGCGGAAAACTAACACTATACCGGGAAAAGGAAATGCTTGAAAAATATTAGAAATATTTTGAAAATGTTATAAAAACATAGGGAAATAGGGTATCATTAAGTTAACCGCTAGATTATTATGGAAACTTCAGGAAGGGAGGGATTACATAGTGCAGGGTTGGATCTTGAGGTGGTTGCTAAATATACTGGCCATTGTATTAACTGCGGCCATTATACCTGCTTTTCATCTTACTTTGTGGGCCGCCGTGGTAGGTTCAATATTTCTGGGTATAATAAATGCTGTCATTCGCCCCCTGTTAATCTTGCTCACTTTGCCCTTGAACCTGCTAACCCTAGGCTTATTCACCTTTGTTATCAATGGTTTTATGTTGTGGGTTACTTCAATTACTATCCGGGGATTTGATATCGATGGTTTTGGCTGGGCTATTTTGAGTGCTATCTTAATCAGTGTTATCAGCTTCGTGATCAGCTTTATAGTAGACGATAAGAATTTCAATTTCAAATAGATGGAACAAGCCTTTAACATAAACTTTCCAGGTGTATAAACCGGACTCAGCAGTCCGGTTTATAATATCTTTTGTTGCCAAGGAGGACTTTATGCCGGTAAAACTACTAGCCCTTGATTTGGATGACACCTTGCTGGATTCAGGATTAAGAATATCAGATCCGTGTATCCGAAACATTCAAGCTGCCCGCCGGCAAGGGGTCATAGTTACTCTGGCCACCGGCCGAATGTACAGCTCGGCCCTGCCTTATGCGCTGGAGCTAAAAGTCGATGTACCCCTTATCACTTATCAGGGAGCTCTGGTCAAAAACTCCCAGACCCAAAGGGTGTTGTACTATAAACCGCTGTTACCCGACCTGGCGGTTGAGGTTATGGAGTGCTTTAAGCATGCTGGGGTACACTACCATAGTTATTTCAATGATCGCCTGTGCCTGGAGTCCTGGAGTGAAGAAGGGGCCGATTATGCTCGCCTGGCAGGAGTAAAGCCTCTATTAGTGGATAGTCTTATCGACTTATGCCAGAGTGGGCAGGAAGCCATTAAAATAATGGCCGTTACCCGGGATCAGGAATTACTGCTGGGACTGGAAGAAAAACTAAAGCATAAATATGGGGGTTTACTCAACATCACCCGCTCCAAGCCGCATTTTCTGGAGGTAATGAACCCCCTGGCCAATAAAGCCCGGGCCTTGAGGGTGCTGGCTGAATATTACGGAATCCAGCCACAGGAGGTTATGGCAGTAGGGGACAGCTATAATGATCTGGCTATGATAAAATGGGCTGGAATAGGAGTGGCTATGGGCAATGCCCCGGAAGAAGTCAAAGCCGCAGCAGATTATGTTACCCTTTCCAATGAGGAGCATGGCGTAGCAGAGGCTCTGCAGAGATTGGTACTGGAATAGGAGCAGAGCGAAATATGAGCATTAAACTGGCCGCAATTGACCTGGATGATACCCTGCTGGATTCCAGGCATCTTATATCACCGAGAACTATTAACGCCATACAGCGAGTTAAGCAACAGGGGGTACATGTAGTCCTGGCTACGGGCAGGATGTATAGAGCAGCTCTTCCTTATGCCCAGCAGCTGGGGCTGGAATTGCCCTTGATTGCTTACCAGGGGGCCTTGGTAAAAAATATCCGTTCAGGGGAGGTGCTGTATGAACGCAGCATTGCCCTGGAGCTGGCTTTGAAGATAAGTGAGATGCTGGAAACCGAGGGAATAGATTACCATATTTATTGCAATGATCACCTATATACTAGTAAGATGATTCCGGTTTTACAAAAACATACCCGGATAACTGGGATTGAGCCGGTGCTTGTTCAAGATATCCCCGGACTGTTGAAAGAAGCCCCGCCTCTGGAGGTTATGGCCGTGTTTGAAGAAAAGTCCCGCCGGCAGAGGGTGGAAAAGATGATAAAAGACCTTTATGGTGAAGAGCTTCACCTGAGCAGGTTTAAATATGATTCGCTGGAAATTATGGACCGCTATGCCACCAAAGGCAGAGCCCTGGAAGCTGTTGCTGCCCAGTTAAATATCGGGCAACATGAGGTTATGGCCATAGGTGACAGTTATAACGATCTACCTATGATTAAATGGGCAGGAACTGGAGTAGCAGTCGGAAATGCGCATCCGCTGGTAAAAAAGGCCGCCGATTTTGTTACTGTATCCAATGAAGAAGAAGGTGTTGTTTTAGCCCTGGAAAAATTCATCCGATGAATATCCAGTAATAGTAAAACAAGATTAGGGAAAAGATAGCAAAGTATACAAAAAGCTGTAATCAAGTTATATTCGGCCTATAGCGGTACTGAACCATGCTTGGCCGACATAAGCTGTACAACATAATTCGTAAGCCGCAGCCCACTTATTAATGGCTTGCAATGTAATCGCAGTTTCAATGGAGTCAATATATCTAGGGGGGTATTAAGATGCAGAATGATATGAGTACTGAAAAAATGATGGGATATCTTTATGAACTGCCAGATCAGTTCCAAAACAGCCTGAGCTTGAAGTTTGATTTTATCGAACAATACCGGAAAGACTACCACAATATCCTGGTAACCGGTCTGGGAGGATCTGCTATTGGAGGTGATATTCTTAGGAACTATGCCGCCCAGCGGGCCAGCATTCCGGTAATAGTGAACCGGAATTATAATCTGCCGGCTTTTGTGGGAGCAGACACCCTGGTTTTGGCAGTTAGCTATTCAGGGAATACCGAGGAAACACTGGAAGCCTACCAGGAGGCTGTAAATCGAGGAGCAGATGTTATAGTCCTCAGCAGTGGGGGGAAAATCTCGGAATATGCGCGCCGGGATAATAAGGCAATTATCCAGGTTCCCACCGGTTTTGTACCTCGGGCGGCTGCAGGCTGGCTTTTTGCACCAGTGGCTCTCTTACTTGGACAGATGGGGATATTGCCCGGAGTAGAGGATGAAATAAAGGAAACGGCCGAAGTATTAAAACAGCTTCGGGAATCTTTGAATCCCACCGTAGGTGTGCCGGTAAATCTGGCTCGCGTTATTGCCGAAAAGACCCGGGGTAATGTCCCGATAATCTGGGGGACCCTGGGGGTATCGGAGGTCGCGGCGCAACGCTGGAAAGCGCAAATCAATGAGAACGCTAAAAGTCCTGCCTATTACAATGTATTTCCCGAACTTAACCATAATGAAATAGTGGGATTTGAAGCCCCTGGCGAATTACTGCAGCAGCAGGTATATATTATCCTCAGGGATAAGCATGATTACGAACCGATCCAAAAGCGCATTGAGATCAGTAAAAAGATTATTAAAGATAAGGTTAAAAACATAATCGAAGTGTACAGCAGTGGGGAAACGTATTTAGCCCGGGTTTTCTCACTCATATATGTAGGTGATTATGCCAGTGTCTACCTGGCCCTTGAGTACGGTATCAACCCCACCCCGGTAAAAATGATAGACTATCTCAAGGAACAGCTGGCTAAATAGAGAACGATGACCTAATACCGGGATATAGAACCAGGGAATATATTCCCTGGTTTTAGTCTATAGACAAAAACCCTTAATAATCTTCCAGCAGCTGTGAACTATAGCCTTCCTTGCTAATTACCTTCACCCCCCATGCCCGGCAGCGGAGAATTAATTCTCCGCTACAGATACAGGCATGGGAGTAATTCTCGATTCTCCGCTACAGACATCGGCCTGACAGCTGACCATCTGATAAGAGGTGACATATCCTGCTTTATCGGCTCTCTTCAGAAATGAGTGTTTAATCGCCGGGGTAGTATATTCAAAAAACAATGGGCAAATTATAAACGGGGAGAAGCAAGGCGGTATTTATGGAATTTTATGGAGATTACCATACTCATTCAAGACACAGTGATGGTCGGCAAAGTATCGAAACCATAGTTAATGCAGCCATTGATAGGGGCTTACAGGAAATAGCGATAAGTGATCATGGGCCTCTGGCAGCCGTTATCGGGGTGAAAAGCCAGGATGATTATCCGGCCATTAAGCATGAGATCGCCGCTCTGCAAAGCCAGCAGCCTGATATAACTATACTGCTGGGGGCGGAAGCTAATATCAGAGACCTGCAGGGGACTCTGGATATCGATGCTGAAGTGATCGAGGAGCTGGATATTTTGATTGCCGGCTTGCATCCTTACACTCTTCCCACTTCCATCCAAGAGGGCTGGAATATCATGGTGCAGAATTCCCTGCGTCATCTGGGCAAGAACTTCAGGGATAAGGCGGTGACTACTAACACTAAAGCGGTTGTCGAAGTTATTTACCAGCATCCAGAATTGGATATTCTGGCCCATCCAGGTTTATTTTTTACGGTGGATGTAGCCGAGGTCGCTAAAGCCTGTATAAAAAATGACGTCTTATTTGAAATAAATTGTGGTCATAAACATCCACCTATATCTGATATAATTGAAGTTAACCGGGTTGGGGTAGATTTCATCATTAACAGTGATGCACATTTTCCAGCAACGGTTGGAGACCTCGATTATGGCAGTTGGGTAGCTGATAAATTGGGGATCGATGACGAGAGAGTGGCTAACCACCAGTCCGGGGGGGGATATAAAAAATGGTCAAAAAAAGCGAAGCATTACGCATACTTATAATCACCGGGTTATCAGGAGCAGGAAAAACTCAGACGATTAACTGTCTGGAGGATATTGGCTATTACTGCGTTGATAATCTCCCGCCAGCTCTATTGATCAAATTCGTAGAACTGGGTCTACAATCAGAGGGTAAAATTGATCAAGTTGCTCTGGTTATAGATGCCCGGGGAGGCGACTATTTCCATGATTTATCCCGAGCTCTGGGGGAACTGGAACATGAAAACATCCAGTATGAAATATTATTCCTGGAAGCTTCTGACGAGGTTCTAGTGCGGCGCTTCAAGGAATCGCGGAGAAAGCATCCGCTGTCTGGGCGCTGGAGGCTCTTGGAAGCTATACAGATTGAAAAAACCATGCTGGAAGAACTGCGCGGTCAGGCTAACGTAGTTATCGATACCTCTGCCACTACTTGCCGCGAGTTACGAGAGAAGTTGATCAGTCTCTACGCTGAAGAGGCGATTAATGGATTTTCGATTAATGTCGTCTCATTCGGATATAAAATGGGAATACCATTGGATTCAGACCTGGTTATCGATGTTAGATTCCTACCCAACCCATTTTATGATCCAATTATGAAGACTATGACCGGCCTGGATCAGGAGGTCAGGGATTTTGTGCTGGATTCTCCAGTAACCCGGGCTTTTAACCGCAGGTTCATGGGTTTGTTAAAGTATTTGATTCCTCATTATATTAAAGAAGGAAAAACCAACCTGGCTCTGTCCATCGGATGTACGGGAGGGCAGCATCGATCGGTAGTGCTGGCTGAATATATAGGCCAGCGGCTAAAAAATACGGGATATAGTGTACTGGTCAAGCATAGAGATAAAGATAATGCCAGGCTAAAAGCGGAGGAGTAGGGGAGTAAATGATCAAAGATAGAGAACCCAAGATAGTTGTAATTGGTGGAGGAACGGGACTTTCCGTTTTATTAAAAGGTTTAAAAAAATATACTTCCCGCCTGACCGCGGTGGTAACGGTTAGTGATGATGGAGGCAGTTCCGGCCGACTCCGGGCGGAACTGGGTGTTTTGCCACCCGGCGATATTCGCAATTGTCTGGTAGCCCTGGCAGAAACTGAAACTTTAATGGACAGAGTGTTTCAGCACCGATTTAAAGCTGGGGGGGGCCTGCGGGGACATAATCTAGGTAATCTTTTGCTGGTAGCCATGAGTGAGATTGCCGGCGATTTCGTTTCCGCTATCCAGGAAGTTAGTAAGGTTCTGGCAGTCAGGGGAGTTGTTTTACCGGCTACCCTGGAACCAGTGGTGCTGGCCGCCATTATGAAAAATGGCAGTACCGTAATAGGCGAAACCCGAATCAGAAACCATGCGGGGAAAATAGAGAGAATTTCTCTTATCCCAGATAAATGTATGCCCGTACCGGAGACTCTCTTGGCTATTCATGAGGCAGATGCCATTGTACTTGGACCTGGTAGCCTGTATACCAGCATAATACCCAATCTGCTGGTTAATAAGGTAAGTGAGTCGATCGAAAGTGCCCAGGCACCGGTAATTTATATCAGCAACATAATGACTGAAAAAGGTGAAACAGATGACTTTACTGCTGCTGACCATCTGCAGGTAATAAATCGACATCTTAAGCAGCAGCTAATTGACTATGTAATTATTAATTCCGGTACTATTGATGAAGAGAGGCTCAAGCGATATCGTCAGGAAGAGGCGATCCCGGTACAGCCTGCCTATGAAGATATGCAGAATATGGGGATTAAAATCATTAAACACGATCTGGTTTCTGATGACGAAGTTGCCTGGCATGATTCTGAGAAACTGGCCCAAGCCATATTGAAGTTAATAGACTGAGTAAAGCCGGGGAGAAAAAAACTATGAGTTTTTCCAATGATGTTCGCAATGAACTGGCCAGAGAGATGGGTGAAAAAGATTGCTGTCAAAAAGCTGAGCTGGCAGCCTTATGTATAAGCAGTGGCAAGCTAGGCTTAAGAGAGGGAAAATATATTCTGAGAATCACCCTGGATAATGCGGCTACAGCCAGGAAAGCCTTTAAGATGTTCAAAAATGTTTATGGGCTTCAGGCTACTGTAAAAATTGCGACCAGAAGGTTTTTTCGCAAGAATCGTTATTATATGGTCTGCGTAGAGATTAGCGTTCATGATTTTCAAATCATGGAGGACATCATCAGTGTAAATTTGCAGGGTGGGATAAGTAAAAGGATTAACTGGGCACTACTGGGAAAGTCCTGCTGTAAAAGAGCCTATCTGCGAGGATTGTTTTTAAGCCGGGGATTTATTAACCGCCCGGAAGGCAGCTATCATTTGGAAATTGTTTGTAATGACAGTAAGATGGCAGAGGACATAAAAAGACTGATGGTTTCATATGATCTGGCCGCGGGCTTGGTGGAAAGAAAGAACCACCTGGTCATCTATCTCAAAGAAGGTGAAAAAATAGTTGATTTCCTGCGTCTGGTGGGAGCGAACAAAGCTCTTTTAGACTTTGAAAATGTTCGTATTTTAAAGTCCGTGCGCAATAATGTAAACCGACAGGTGAATTGTGAAACGGCAAATCTAGGTAAAACTGTCGATGCGTCCCTGAGGCAGGTGGAATTAATCAAAGGCTATGTCGCAATAAATGGCTGGGATCAATTCCCCGCTAATATGCGTAAACTGGCCCTGCTAAGAGTGGATTACCCGGATTATTCCTTACGGGAACTGGGCCTTATGCTCGAACCTCCATTGAGTAAATCGGGTACCGCTTACCGGATGAGAAAATTAGAATCGATGATTGAAAATGCTGCCGAGGAGCAATAAAGAGAAATAAGCAGGAACTTGTAACTTAATAACGAATTCTAAGGGAATGGATAGTATATAAAGCGGAGGGATAAAGATGAGGCTGACACAGGATGTTTTCTTACAACAGCAGCAGAAATTAATGATGACTCCTGAATTGCGTCAGGCTATCGCTATCCTGCAGATGTCTACTATAGAGTTGACTGAGTATATTGAGCAGGAACTTCAGGAAAACCCATTCTTGGAAGTGAAAGAGCCCGAAGAAAACCTTGAGCCTGACAAAACAGAAGGCGAAAGCGAAAACGATAATAAAATGGAAGACATTGTGGAGTTCTACAATGACCGAAATATAGAATACACTCCTATCAACCGGGAAGAAGGAACTTCCCTGGAGAATTTCCTTACCAGAAGACCCAGCCTTTATGAACACCTGGAATTTCAGCTTCATCTGAGCAGCAAAGAGGAAGCTGACCTGGTTATCGGCCATTACCTTATTGGCAGTATAGATAGAACCGGATATCTCTGTGTTGACTTGAATGAGGTAGCATCAAATCTAAAGGTTCCCACGGAAAAGGTAGAAGAAGTACTAAGTATGATACAATCCTTCAGTCCCCATGGGGTCGGAGCCCGAGATTTATCAGAGTGCCTGTTATTACAGCTCGCCTATTATAACAAGGAAAATCCTATAGCAACCCGTATTATACAGCACCATATGGAAGACCTGGCCAAGGTTAGGATTAACAAAATAGCCCAGGCCCTGTCTATAACGGTAAATCAGGTTCAGGACGTATGCGACCTGATACGAACTCTGGACCCCAAGCCGGGACTACAGTACAGCAGTTACGACGAGATCAGGTACATCATGCCGGATGTCTTTGTAGAAAAGGTAGAAGGAGAATACATAGTAATAGTTAATGATGTAAACTTTCCCCGCTTGATAGTAAATAACGTTTATAAACAGATATTGCATCAGAATGATAATTTTACTCAGGATGCCAAAAAGTATTTGGAAGACAAAATGGGTTCTGCCATATGGCTTATACGCAGTATAGAACAGAGACGCATGACCCTTTACAAGGTGGCCCGCAGCATAGTAGATATTCAGACCGAATTTCTGGATAAGGGCGTAGAATACATGCAACCGTTAAATCTGCGCAAAGTAGCGGAAGCGGTTGCTGTTCATGAATCAACCGTCAGCAGGGCAACCACCAATAAATATATTCAGACTCCACAGGGTCTATTTGAGCTAAAATACTTTTTCAGCACCGGGATCGAGTCCTATGGAAGCAGTAAAGTGTCATCCAAAAGCATTAAACACCAGATGGAAGAGATTATAAACACTGAGGATAGCAGCAAACCATTAAGTGATGAGGCCCTATCCAAGCTCTTAAAACAGAGAGGGATCAGGATTTCCAGGAGAACGGTGGCCAAATATCGTCAGGAAATGGGGATCCCTTCCACTATGGCGCGCAAAAGATATTGAAAACACCATTAGTTTTATTCAAGAGTAGCGGAGAATTAATTCTCCGCTACTTGCTAAATGGCATGAACTCCTGGCAACAGAGGGGGTAAATGATCTCGCGGTTCTTGATATCAGCCCGCCCATTTTATACCTAGGTTCAATACATCATTTGGCCAGGCATGTGATATAATATAGCTATATATAAAAGTATTTTTATCCCTAGTGGGACTAAATCGCCCCCGGTATAATATATTGCCCCGGATACTAAATACAACAAAAACGAGGTCGGAGAAATGGATAAAATACTTATGTTTATGGAAAGGTGTGAATCGGAAGCGATGGCAATTATTGAAACCAGATACCGGATTCTGCGGCATGTTTATT
>CAZHHJ010000003.1:0-47921 GCA_964531295.1 uncultured Syntrophomonas sp. | reverse complement strand
TTGCATAACTCATTTTAGCCGAGGAATGAATTTACACACTTATATGGACTTGACTTTTTATTCTTCTTTTTCATTTAGAACCTCCTGTTTATTATAGAGAGAACTTCATACTTACAAACCTAATAGAATAGGGGTTTAAAGAAGCAAAAATTAAGGCTGCCACACCGTCATTTTATTTCTTGAATTCTTCTATCAGGGCTGGAACGACCTGGTAAAGATCGCCGGTTATTCCATAGTCAGCAGATTCGAATATGGGTGCGTTTTCATCTGAATTGAGCGCAGCTATTATGCCAGCATCTCTGATACCAACTAGGTGTTGGATCTGCCCGGATACACCGATGCCCAAATAAAGAGCTGGTTTAACCTCTTGGGCCGATAATCCTATACAGGATTCTTCACTCATCCAATGCTTCTCTGCAGATATAGGCCGGGTACAAGCAAGCTCTCCACCCAGAACTTCAGCCAACTCTTTAAGCATAGCCATATCTTCCTGATTTTCGATCCCCCGGCCAGCACAAACTATTATCCGGGCAGTGGTAATATCACCGGATGCCGCTGCTTTTCCCTTCCGCTCCAAAACCTGCATACCCGAGGGTTCAGGGGCCTTTAAAGTTTTGACCTTCCCCGGGCGATCACTTTGTACCGGGGCTGCTTCATAGGCTCCAGGAGGAATGGTGGCCATCTGCGGCCGACTGTTAATGCTTACGGTCTGGATAGCAGCCCCCCCGTACATCAAACGCTCCATCCTCAGCTGACCCTCTTCATCAATATTCAAGACACTACACTCACTGCACAAAGCAGTATCTAACCTGGCCGCTATCCGGGCGGCCATTTCTTTACCGCTTAGACTGGCAGTTATTAAGAAAACATCTGGATCAGCCTCTCGGACCTCATCCGCTATAAGTGGAACATAATCCTGTATCGGTTGGTTTTCTGCCAAAGGAGGCAATAGTACTACTTCGTCCGCCCCCCGGGCTATAAAATCCTGTGCTATATCTGTATCACCTGCCAGCAGGGCCGTGAGTTCCAAACCCAGCCTAGCGGCCAGGGCCCTGCCTGCGGTTATCAATTCCCATCCTTGTTCATGTTTATCCGCATAAATCCAAACTCCAGACATTTTGTCACCCCCTGTCTATCACGCCAGTTTTCCGAATAGCCTCAACAAACCCTTTAATGTCTTCTGGTCCCGCCCCAAAATGGGTGCAATTTCTTTCCATACTGGCCGCCCTCAAGCCTTCATCAAGCAGCATCTTCTCATACTTGGAACCCAGATCTGCCAAGGCGATATCAATAACCGGCTTTTTGGAGGCGGCCAAGGTATCTCTTAGCCCCGGCACCCGGGGATTGTTAATATCAGGTAATACTGTTACCAGCGCTGGCAGAGGAGCAGAGATAACTTCTAAGCCATCATCGGTTTTACGTTCCGCAATAATCCGCTCACCTTCAATACTAAGCTGCCTTACAAATGCTATACAGGGAATACCTAGCTTTTCGGCCAGCCGCGGCCCTACTTGCTGAGAATACATATCACTTGATCCTTCACCGCAAATAATCAAATCATAGTCTATCTGATCAGCAATCACCTGAGCCAGTATGGCTGAGGTCTGTGACGGTTCCAAATCTTCAAGCTGATCATCATTGATAAAATACGCCTTTTCCGGCCCCCTGGAAAGCGCATCCTTGATCCCTTTGGTGGCATCACTGGAGGCAACTGTAACCGCGGTAACGCTGCCACCGTAAGTCTCCTGCAAGCGAACCGCTTCTTCGATAGCATTACGATCATAATCGCTTAATTTGTACTCGGCCCATTCCAGATCAATCTTCCCCGAGCTGGATGGTTTTATATAGGCTTCATCCACCACCCATTTAAAACAACAAATAATATTGGGCATGGTTAACACCTCTCTTCAATAAAAATAATAACGGCAGGAAAAGGAATCACCCTCCCCTGCCGAATCCTTACCTTAAAATATTACCGGCTATAACCATTCTTTGCGCTTCAGAGGTTCCTTCATAAATTTCCGTTATTTTAGCATCGCGCATAAGACGTTCCACCTTCTGCCCCTTGCAGTAACCATATCCGCCATGGATCTGAACTGCTTTGGAGGCATGTTTGGAGCACATTTCAGCACAAAACACTTTGGCCATGGAAGCTTCCTTGGTGAAAGGCAGCCCCTGGTCTTTCAATGATGCAGCATAATAATATAAGAATCTCCCAGCGGTGATGTCGGTATACATGTCGGCAATCATCCACTGTATAGCCTGATTCTTGGAAATGGGCTTGCCAAACTGTATTCTCTGTTTAGAGTAGCTGATAGACTCATCCAGCGCTGCCTGAGCAATACCAACTGCCTGAGCAGCAATGCCAATCCTGCCATGGTCAAAACAGGCCATAGCGATTTTCATACCATCACCTAATTTACCCAGCAGATTCTCCTTTGGTATCCGACAGTCTTTAAAAATTATCTCTGAAGTCTGGGAAGCTCGTATCCCCATCTTCATAAAGTGTTCTCCCACACTAAATCCGGGCGCTTCCCGGGGTACTATGAAGGCACTCATGCCATTCCTCTTATCGTTTTTATCAGTCCAGGCAAAAGTCACATAAGTATTGGCAACGGGACCATTGGAAGTGAAAGTCTTTACCCCGTTCAGAACATAGTCATCGCCGTCCAATACCGCAGTACTAGTAGCTGCACCTACATCGGTTCCTGCTCCCGGCTCAGTCAGGGCGAAAGCACCCAAGTGCTCACCTTTAGCCAGGGGGATTAAATACTTTTTCTTTTGTTCATCATTGCCATAAAGGGCTATAGGACCGCAGGCTAAACCGGTATGTACCGACATGGTAAAACCGGTGGCGGCGCAAGAGCGGGAAAGCTCTTCAACGGCTATAGCATAAGTCAGGTAGTCTACCCCGGCTCCGCCATATTCCACTGGGAAAGGCATCCCCATCCATCCTCCGTCAGCCAGCTTTTCAATAACTTCTTTAGGATAGCGGCTGTTTTCGTCTATTTCTACTGCTACGGGGTCTACATAGGTCCTGGCAAATTCTCGCATATTGTCCCGGATCAGTTCCTGCTCCTCAGTCAGTTTGAAATCCATATTTTTCTCTCCTTTTCTATACCTGCAGGTTACAAATATTGCCCAAAAAATGGCCTGTCAGGATTAAAATTGCTTACTTTGATTCTAAGTATAGCAATTTACTTTGTCAACCATTAATTTGTATACCAATTATCTTAGCAATTTCGCTATATTTCTTCTTTTGCTGGCGATTTAAGTCATAAAAGAGGGGGGAATTTCTGGCAACTTAAGAGCTGGTATTCAGTTCTGCCAGCATCGTTTTCAATAATTCGGTTTGTTCTTCATTGAATTTCTGCAATGCTTTTTTGTTAGCATTTATTATAGCCTCTATCACCGGCTTCTCCAATTCTCGTCCAGCATTGGTGATCATAACACACAATGCTCTACGATCGCGGGCGTCGTGGTAACGGTTGATCAGGCCTTTGTTTTCCATTCGGTCCAGTATACCAGTGATGGTTGAGCTATCCAGACATAGCCTCTCCGCCAATTGCTTGGCGGTAAGCCCATCTTGATCCCAGAGACATTTTAAAACCCCATATTGCCCGGGTGTTACGCCATAAGGTAATAATTCAGCTTTAAATAGTTGCTGTACAGAATTTTGGGCTTTGGTCAGAACGAAATTCACGCATTGTTCAAGTTCCATCTTGTTCTCCTCTTCCTTTACCTCCATAATTTACAAGCTTAACTTGCACCGCCTTTACTATCGTGTCAAGTGAGTAGCTTGGTCATATCCTGGCTCTGGAGGATAAGTTTATACTTTTATCAACAAACTCGTGCAGAAGCTGTTCTTGACAAACATTATCAAGGTTACCCCCCTAGGCTGAAATTGATGACTCGCCAATCATTATCCTGGGCATAATCCAAAAGTTTGTCTTCCGGGTTTACTGCCACAGCTTCACCGGCAATTTCCAGGACCAGGAGATCATCATAACTGTCCCCATAGGATCTGCTCAACTCCCATTCCACTTCCTGACCAGCAAAAACGGCCTGGAGCAGGGCTAGTTTGTTTTCGCCATCCACAAAAGATATCTCCCGGCGATAATCAATAGTCCCACCTTCATAATAAAGTTCTGCTCCTATCACCGTATCTATCTCCAGGTCTTCTGCTACCAGATTCAGCAGTAAGGCATAAGCTCCAGATAACAAGACCAGATGAAATCCTTCTGATTTGGCCCGCTCTATTTCCACCAGCACTTCCGGATTATAATATCTGCGCAAAGCCGGGTAACATTGCTGAAAGAATTCCATTACCTGCTTTTCACTCAGGGCAGAAAACATTTTCTGGAATTTTTTCATGGCCTGGTACTTCATCCTGGCTCTGGATACCTTACCCATCTTGTAAAGCATCAATATGGGCATAATAGTCAGGTAGGTTATTATATACTTTAAGCGAGGCCTTCCCTGCCTGACCCATTCTTCACCCAGAAAAGGCAGGGTGTCCCTCATAAAAAGGGTTCCATCAAAATCAAAAATAGCTAATTTCATTAAAGTCCTCCGCCAATATTTTAATCTTTTACTAACCCTAAAGCTATTAAAGGAATATAATTAGTATATATAAAATATTTCCAATTAGCTTACAAAATATTACATCCTTTATGAAAAGGTGATAGGAGGTTATTTGTTTGGACCACTCCCAGAATCAAACCCTACTGGATATAAATATTGATCAGCAGATTGCTGTCTTGACCTTAAATTCTCCGCCGGCTAATGTAATATCAACACCGATGTTAAAGGACTTAGAGCAAGCCTGTAGTGATTTGGCCGGCCAAACTTCTGTGCTTATCATCACCGGGGCGGGAAATCATTCCTTCAGTGCCGGCGCTAATATAGAAGAGCAAGCCCGGTACTCCATACAGGAGAACAAGCATTACTTTCTTGAATTGTACCATATGTTGGAAATGATTGCTGACTTTCCCTGCCCGGTAATATCAGCCATAAACGGTTATGCACTCGGAGCCGGATTTGAACTGGCCTTGTGCACTGACATACGGGTCCTGGATGAGCAAGCAGTCATGGGTGCAGTAGCAGTTAATCTGGGCCTGGTATTCAGCACCCAAAGGCTCCCTCGCCTGATAGGCTATGGCAAGGCCAAGGAACTGCTATTTACCGGGCGGCGCATAAATGCTGCAGAAGCATTGGCCCTGGGCCTGGTGGATTATGTCACTCCGGCTGGCTGGGCACTGAGCAAAGCCCAGGATCTAGCCAAAACCATGGCTTCTAAAAACACCTACAACCTGCAGCATATTAAGCAGGCAGTCAATCAAGGGATGAATATGAACCTGACCCAGGCTATGGAATTGGAATCCCAGCACCTGTTTGCAATGTTTGATACTGAAAATTACCGGAGGCGCCTTAAGAAGTTCCTGCATAAGTAAGCTAAGCCCGGGCTGGTTTGAATACTGGAATTACCTCCTTTGATTCCTCTATCCAGGCCAGCTCTACCGGCATACCGATTCTAACCTGATCCACCGGACAATTGATAATATTGCTGGGTATACGAATACCTTCATACAGTTCAACCATAGCATAGGTGTAAGGGACCCGCTCTTCAAATTCCGGCAGGGAACTCCTTCTTACTGTGGTATAACTGTAAATTGTCCCCCGGCCCACCGTCCCTTTCCATTCAGGTTTTACTTCCAGGCAGTAGGGACATATTGTACGGGGGAAAAAAATGTATTTTTCACAGCCCGGACAATATTGAATTCTGAGTGTCCTAGGGCCCTTCCTATACCATTTATTGCCATCATCTTCCGTCATTTTTATCCCTCCCTAATATGAGACTGGACTGGGTGCTCATAACCCCGCCATTCCCGTTCACAAAGGCCAGGCGGTTATTTTTTATCTGCCTTGCTGCGGCTTTGCCTCTCAGCTGCCTTACCGCTTCGTTTATATGTGACATTCCACCAGCATAAGAAGGCTGCCCAAAGGAAAGCTGTCCACCGTGAGTATTGAGGGGCAAATCACCCCGATAGGTCAAATCATGACTCTGAACAAATCCTCCTCCCTCCCCCTTTTTACAAAAACCTGCATCTTCCAGGGTTATAATAACTGTGATAGGGTAACAGTCATAAAGGGAAAGCAGGTCCATGTCAAGAGGTTTAAGACCTGCCATGGAAAAAGCCCGGGCAGCTGAGTATTTTACCGGGCTTAAGGTTATATTATCAGAATATATGATGGAGTTATGAGTACAGGCCTCCCCCATCCCCAGCAAATATATGGGCAGATTAGGCATATCTTGCGCTTCTTCGGAGCGACTTATTATTAAAGCCGCGGCTCCGCTGCAGGGCCGTACTATTTCCAACAGATGGATTGGATCAACGATAAGGGGAGAATTCAGAACATCTTCTATGGTGATAGCTTTTTGGTTAAATAGTGCGTCCGGGTTGGCCAGAGCATTTTGCCTCTGATCTACTGCTATTTTAGCCATCTGCTCCGGGGTGGTACCATATTCATACATATGCCGATGCGCAATTAAGGCATAGCCGGAATTAAACCCCATGGGGCCATAAGGAAGTTCATAGTCGATTTCCGCCTGCGACATAACCGCCATCTTGCCTTCCCGACTGTTAAAGACCTGACTGTCCCATATGCCTCCACTTAAGCACAAACAATGCCGGCATAAGCCTGCCGTCACTGCCAAGGCAGCTCTGCTCACTGCTGCGCAGGCACTGGCACCACCTAACTCTACCATGTTCAGGCAACTGGGGCTGATTTTCAGATATTCAGCAGCCTGGGCTGGCCACATAAAATAACTGTCTTCTGCCGGAGGAGTTAGCAAGAGACCATCAATATCACTTTTCTTCAGTCCCGCATCCCTTATGGCCTGGCCCGCAACTTCACTTAACAAAGCCAAAGAGCTCCAGCCGCCATGATCTATTTGAGGTTTCAGTTCTGCCATCCCAGTTATAGCAGCTTTTCCACTTATATTCATCCTGCTCCGCCCTCCTCTGCTTTTTCATTATAAATGTTTACTCATATTTCAAACAACCTACTCTCGTTTCTGAGCCTCTTCTTCGGGGGGTGCGGATACTGTACCATGTTCCTTATTCTTTTTAAAACTCCACTGATATTTTCTCTTTAAAGCGCGGAAAATCAAAACTATTACGGCCAGAAGAATGGCCCAGGGTATAAAGGCTATAAGGAGAATAAAGAAATCCATCAGGAAACGAGCCACCCCGTTAGAACTGTTGATAAAAGCCTGCAGAGCTTTAGCCAGTACACCTTCAGGCACTTCGACTCTAGCAGTTGCTGCCTGGTTCAAAGTAATATCAATAGAACTATAGCTGGTAGCATTCTCCAGATAGTTTACTCTTCCCTGCAGGACTTCTATATCACTTCTCACCCGGGTTAATTCATTTTCAACACTTATTATCTCTTCAATTGTTTTAGCCTGATCAATTAATGCCAGGAGCCGCTCTTCTTTCTTTTTCCATACGCTGAGTCGGGCCTGGGAATCGTAATATTCTTCACTTACATCCAGGGTGGAAATGCTTTTATCCTTAATTTCACCCAGAGCAGCTATTTCCTCCATAACACTGCCCAGGCCAGCAGATGGAACCTTGATGTTTATTTCACCGCGTACCCAGTCATCCCCCCGGGAGAGCTTACTGTTTACCGTGTAACCCTCATTATCCTGAGTGATTTTAACGATCTTATCCATGATCTGATTCACGTCGCCGACTGCCAGAACCATAGCGGCGTTCTGTATCACCTTGCGTTCCTCACCAGGAAAGGACTGCCCTATATCCTCGCCATTAGACCCCGAATATTCCGGAGCCGCCTGATCAGCTGCCTTTTCCTGTAGTTGCAGGTAAGATGATGTGCCACAGCCAGTCATGCTGCCAGCCAGTAAAGTAATTATTAGCATAGCTAAAATAACAGCATATATTTTATTATTCCTCTTCACTAACTTTCCCATATGTACCTCCTCTTGATCTTATTTAATAATACTATGAAAAAAGCATTATTGTCTTACATCGGGTTAAAAAGACCGTCCCCGCAACATGGATTTTCTTAACCATAATAATACCCTCCTACCCAATTAATTCTTTTCTTAATTATACTTGAGTTAATCAAAAAATAATAAAATGGGCGATTCTCCTACCCATGCTAGGGTATGAATAGGAGAATCGCCCATTTTATCCCGAAATTAATCTTTGATGGGGATATCCAGATAGAAAGCAACCCCATCTTCCTCATTACTAGCCCATATTTTGCCTCCATGGTATACGGCTATTTCCCTGACGATGGCCAGACCTAAGCCAAACTCACCTTTATAACCCTTCTGGTATTCTTCAAATAGTTTATCAATAAGTCCTTCTTCCAGGGAAGGGCCATCATTAAATATGCGGATTAACATATACGGATGCTTATTCTTATAGTGCTCACTGACACTAATCCTGATCATCGATTGTGCATAGCGTATCTGGTTATCCAGGATATTTTCAACAGCTACCTGCCACTGTTCCAAACCACCTATGAAAATAATATCTTCCAATTCCAACTGCCAGCTGAGCTCCGGTCGTTGCCAGCGCAGAATTTCCACTATGTTTTCAATCAATTCCCCCATGTTTATCACATCGTCAGAATAACGCTTACCGAATAAATAATCCAATTTGGTAAGATACAAAAGATCCTTAACCCTCTTTTCCATACGCGCGGCTTCTTTCTCTATTACCTCTATTGATCCTTCCAGACCACCTTTAGGAAAAATCCCATCGGCAATGGCCTGAGCATAGCTGCGAATGACCATAACCGGAGTTTTTAATTCATGAGAAATGTGCTGCAAAAAGGTGCGCTGCATGCTTTCCTGCTCCACCAGACGCTGTCGCATTCGCTCAATAGATTGCCCCAGCTGGCCTATCTCATCATCACGATCCACATCGATCGATTCATACCAGTCCCGGTTGGCTATACTGCGCACATGGTTTTCCATTTTAATAATTGGTTTAGTGATATAATGGGCCAGTAGAAATGATGGTATCCAACTTAAGAGCAGAATAACCGCAATAAGCCATAATAATTTAGAAAAAAGGCTTTCCACCAGATCATTCTGATAAGATTCCCAGGTGTATGAGAAAAGATAAACTGGAACACTGGCCAGTTCGCCCCGTCGAATAATATAATACATTTTCTCGCCGTCGATGTCCCGGGAATACTGCTGGGCGGCTATCTGTTGTTGGTCAGATTCTTTCATAATAAAATCGAAGTTATTGATTATCAGCAGGGAGGTGGTTCCTGCTATAACTTCCCCATTTTCCAAAAAGACAATATGTTTAACCGTTTGATACTGCTGATTTATCTCATCCCATTCGCTTATATCATTAATATCGGCAAGCATCTTGCCATTGGAAAGATATATGGATTGAGCTTCTCGTATCGTAGCATAGCTTTGCTGGGTGAAGAAATCCCTTAATGCCCAGGGCACCAGCAATATGAATAAGGTAGAGATGCCAATAGTGATAAGCACAAAAATCATCCATATCTGTGATGCCAGGGGACTGTTTTTCATAATTTCACCAGACGGTAACCATAGCCGTAAATAGTTTCTACTCTGAAGTCTGGCAGTTTTTTGCGCAGCCTTCTCACCAAATCATCTACAACCCGGTCAGAACCTACATAATCCTGGCCCCAAACATGATCCAGAACCTGCTCGCGGGAAAATGCCTGTCCTTGATTTCGGGCCAGCATAACCATCAAATCAAATTCTTTAGAAGTTAAATCAATCTCCTGCCCATCCCGAGTCAGATTACGCCTTTTTTCATCAATTAAATAAGGATGAACCTTTATCATGCTGGTGGGATGTTCACCATAAACTCGTTCTAACAGTTTACGGGTCCGAATTACCAATTCTCGCGGTAAAAAAGGCTTGGCAAGATAATCATCGCTTCCCATTTCCAAACCCAGAACCCGATCCAGCTCTGCATCCCGGGCGGATATATAAATGACCGGCAAAGACGGATCATCTGCTTTTATATGCTGCAATAGCCTGTAACCATCAATATCAGGCAGCATTATATCCAATATCCATAAATCAGGCCGCTCAGGTATAGCCTGCAGGGCCTTTTCTCCACACAAAAAGGGCTGGACATACCAGCCCTCTTTAGAGAGATAAGAGGATAAGAGTTTGTTCAGGTTTTCTTCGTCTTCTACCAGGTAGATCTTGTAAGACATTATCTGTCCTCCTGGATTTGTTTAATGCTCTAGCTAATTTAAAAGGAAGGGTATTTGGAATATATTTTATCAATTTTATGTCGTTCGATAAACATACCGAACAAGACAATTCTCTAAGTTATCCCACCTCCTTAAATACAACAGCATATATTTAATTTATCTACTATTAATTTAAGCTATAAATGTGGGATAAATGCTGCCCTAATTATGTGAGAATGTAAAATATAATGTAGAAAAGCAAATACTGTCGCTTTTAATCAGGAATTTTATAGTTCCTGTTGGGGCAGCTCCTGCTCCTCCAGCCATTTCGCAGCTGCCATCTGTACCTGAGCATATAGCTCCGGCAAAGGCAGATCAGCATCTCTGGCAATACGGCTCAAATCGTCATATTCAGGAGCAAATTTGAGCAGTCTTCCGTGAAGATAAGCAACTTTCACCATGACCGGTCCCCACGAAGTAGGTACCAACACCAGCTCGCGCTCCAGAGTGTGCCGCTGTACCTGCAACCTGCGCACACCCAGAGTAGACGTTTCTCGCCACAGGGTTTCTTCTAATTCATCGATAGATGCTTCTTCGCAGAGTATCTGCAGACAATTGCCGGGCCGGTTTTTTTTCATAATCAGGGGAAGCACACAAACATCCAATGCTCCTCGCTCCAACAACAATGGGAATAGGTAAGAATAATACTGGGTATTCATATCGTCAATATTACATTCCAGTGTCCACAGATGCTGCAGAGGGTTTTGCTGCTTGGCTCTTATAATTCTGAGCATATTAGGAATTTCCAGATCCTTATCTCCCAGTCCGTATCCGACTGCATCAACTATCATTTCAGGAAAAGGGCCAAAATATTCAGTCAAATTCGAGATAATAGCTGCTCCGCTTGGAGTTACCAGTTCTGAACGAAGTCCGGTAGTGTATACCGGAATACCCTTGAGCAGTTCTATAACTGCAGGGGCTGGTACTGGCAGCAGTCCATGGGTACAATGTACAAAGCCTTCTCCTAAATGAAGGGGGGAGGCATATATCTTTTTAATATTTAGATCCTCTATGCATATCAAGGCCGCTACTACATCCACGATAGAATCTACCGCCCCCACCTCGTGAAAGTGAACTTCATTCGGGGTGAGTCCGTGAATATGTGCTTCTGCCTCCGCAATACGTCTGAATATATCCCGGCTGCGCTTTTTAACATCCTGGGACAAAGCACTCTCAGCTATGATAGATACTATTTCCGCCAGACCCCGATGAGCCTGGTGATGGTGCCCGTAATGGGTTCCGCTTTCCTCCAGCAGTACCCGAAAATCAGTTCCCCAGATACCCATTTTGTGATTTTTCTCTATCTGCACACTATAGCCCTGCAGCTTTAGTCCCCTTAACTGCTCATGTAGACCTTCTTCTTTAGCTCCCAGATCCAAAAGCCCACCCACGATCATATCACCGCTGATACCTGCAAAACAATCAAAGAAAAGGATCTCATCCATATTGCTTAATTCTCCTTACAACTCTAACTTATCCTGCTCGGGTATGGTATGTAATGCCTGGTCAACCTGACGATTTATAATGCTGGCCAGGCATCCCGCTCCAAAACCATTATCAATATTCATTACACTTACCCCGGCTGCGCAAGTGTTCAGCATGGCCAGCAAAGCCGCCAGTCCCCCGAAGCTGGTCCCATAGCCAACACTGGTAGGTACTGCTATAACCGGTTTGTCGACCAATCCGCCTACAACACTGGCCAGTGCTCCCTCCATACCAGCCACCGCGATAATTACCCGGGCCTCCTGCAACAATTCTAAACTGGCCAGCAAGCGGTGAATGCCAGCTACACCCACATCGTACAGGCGCTCGACCTGATTGCCGAAGAACTCTGCAACGATGGCCGCTTCTTCGGCCACGGGAAGGTCAGCGGTTCCAGCCGTGAGCACTACAATAGTGCCGCTAATCTGCTGGACCTGCCGCTGTTGAACTACCACCAGACCTGGCGGTTGGTGAAATACCGCGGCTGAATTTAACTTTTGAATAGATGCGAAGATTTCTTCACTGGCTCGAGTAAGCAGCAGATTACTGCCCTGGGTCAATAGCGCAGCGGCTATTCCCTGTACCTGCTCAATCTCTTTCCCGCTGCAATAGATGACTTCCGGAAAACCGGTGCGCAGATTTCGATGGTGATCAACCCGAGCATAGCCCAGATCCTCATAAGGAAGATTCCGCAGCCGTTTCATGGCGGTATCCAGATCCAGCTTCCCGTCCTGTATACTCTTCAGTAGGCTACGCAGTTCATCTCTTTCCATTGGATCACTCCCGTCTTATCGCATTATCCATGCTGCCCATCCTATATCCGCACAAATCCAGGCTTACGTAAATATAGCCGGTACTTCGCAAAGCTTGGTCAATTTCGTCCATGACATCAGAGTCAAAAAATCGCTGACGTTCCCCGACCCCCACTTCAATTCGGGCTAAATCCCCATGGGAACGAACCCGGAAATGTTGAAATCCTGCCTGTCGGATGATCTTTTCTGCTGCCTCGACCCGCTTTAAAAGATCTGGAGTCAGAGTTTCTCCATAAGGAAAGCGAGTAGCCAGACAGGGAGATGCCGGAGCTTCCCAATTCGGCATCCCTAAATCACAGGCCAGCTGACGAATTTCGTTTTTATTAAAGCCGATTTGCTGCAGAGGACTGATGATACCTAATTCGAGCAAGGCCTGCTGCCCGGGCCGATATGGGAGGGAATCTTCGCCATGAGAACCTTCCATCACACTACCACCCTCATCTGCCGCCACCATAAGCAATCTTTCCAGCCAGAGCTTTTTGCAATAATAGCATCTTCTGCAGGTATTGCCACTGATTTCCTCATTCTGCAAGGAATCAATTTCCACTAACTTATGTTTTATTCCCAGACGGGATGCTATATGGCAGGCATTAGTAAGATCAAATTCACTTTGCATACCATTATTGATGGTGATGGCCTGGAAATTCAGGCCCAACTCTTCTTGCCCTATGCAGGCCAAGAGGGTGCTGTCTACTCCCCCCGAGAATGCCAGGATTATTTTCTCCGCCCTTCTGAATTCTTCCCGCAGCAGATGAAGCTTGTGCCCCAACACCATATGGAAACCTCCGTAAAAATAAGCTGTTCTGTTAATGATAACTCAACTTTATCATTTGCCACTTGTTCTATCAAGGACGTTGACGGCGGGGACAGCCCTCCCTGATAATATTAATATAGGGGTTTAAGACTTCAGTATTGTGTCTTAAACCCCTATATGAGTATTCTAACCCATATTTATCCTAATATAAATTTATTTTAATTGGTGGACAAATATACCGCTTCTTAATTTGGGTTCAAACCAGGTAGATTTGGGTGGCATAATCTTATCTGCATCGGCTATATCCATAAGATCCTGTATGGTGGTCGGGTGCAGAGAAAAGGCAACCTTCATGCCCTCTGCCACTCTTTTTTCAAGTTCTTTTAATCCTCGTATGCCACCTACAAAATCAATTCTTTTATCGGTCCGCGGGTCTTCGATACCCAGAATCGGCCCCAGCAAATTATACTGGAGTATTGAAACATCCAATCTTTTTACGGGATCACTTTCATCATAAGAACCTGCTTGGGCTTTCAGAATATACCACTTCCCATCCAGGAACATACCATAAGTTTTCTGGGCCTGTGGTTGATAAGGTCCTTCTCCAGTATAAGGCTCTATATCAAAGTGCAAACTCAATTTTTGTAGAAATTCTTGGCTTTCCAAACCGTTTAAGTCTTTTACTACCCGATTGTAGTCCATAATATGCAGTTGATTATCAGGAAATATTACTGATAAAAAATAGTTGAATTCCTCATCTCCATGGTAATCAGGATTTTCTGCTCTCCTCATCTGCCCAACCCTGACTGCCGAAGCAGAACGGTGGTGCCCATCAGCGATATAAAGACATTCCACCCGGGCGAACAATTCCAGCAGGCCTGCTATTACCTTCTCATCATCAATAACCCATATAGTATGACCAATATCGTCTTCAGACACAAAGTTATAGACGGGTGGTTGGCTTTCCATCCAGCTGTTAACCACAGCATCGATATCGCTCTGAGCTCGATAAGTTAGAAAAATAGGTCCGGTGTTGGCATCACAGTAATCGACATGTTTAATACGGTCCTGCTCTTTATCAGCCCTGGTTAATTCGTGTTTTTTAATTAGATTATTCATATAGTCATCAATCGAGACACAAGCAACCACCCCGGTCTGATAACGCTCTCCCATCTTCTGCTGATAAATATACAGGCAGGCACTCTTTTCCTCAATAAATACACCTTGTTCAATCATTTGATAAAGGTTGTCCCGGGCTTTTTCATAAACCCTGATATCATAAAGATCAATAGTTGGATCCAGGTCGATCTCAGCCTTGTCAACATATAAAAATGAATACGGATTCCCTTTAACCATCTCTCTGGCTTCATCACTGCTCATAACATCATAGGGAAGCGCCGCTACTTTTTCCACCACTTCCACGGCCGGCCGAATCGCCCGGAACGGCTTTATTACTGTCATAATCTGACCTCCTGCAAGTTGCCAATATCCTCATTAAAGAGAATAAAATTAGATAGACACAAAAAATTCTTTTTATAAATCTAGAATATCATCGATATTATCAATAAGTTCCTTAATATCTTCCAGCTGGCAGTCAGCCATATGGGCAATGCGGAAAGTTTTATCTTTCATCTTGCCATAGCCATTAGAAATCTGGAATCCCCTGACCCCCAGTTCCAGGTTTAAGGCAGCTACGTCTATATCCCTGATATTAGTAATAGCAGTCAAAGTGTTGGACATATATCTTTCATCAGCAAAAATACCAAAATACCGACGGCTCCAGCTGCGAACATATTCGGCCAATTCAATATGCCGGTCAAACCTCTTATCCAATCCCTCCTGCAGTATCTTATCAAGCTGGTAGTCCAGAGCAAACATATGGGATAAGGAAGGGGTGGAAGGATACTGGTAATCCTTTTCCAGAATATATTTGTACAATTGCATAAAATCAAGATAATAACCCCGGAATGGTACTTTTTCCGCCTGGTGGCGTGCCTTCTCGGAGAAAGTGCAGATCGCTAAGCCGGGAGGTAATCCGAGCGCCTTCTGGGTAGAGGTAATACATATGTCTATCCCTAGTTTATCTACTTCTATTTTACTGCCCCCGGCTGAGCTTACGGCATCCAAACAAAATACTACCTCCGGGTATTTTCTTACTGCTTCAGCAATTTCATCTAGCGGATTCATGATCCCGGTAGATGTTTCATTATGAGTTATGGTCAGCAAATCATATTTGCCGGTGGCCAGCACTTCATCGATCTGTTCAGTCGGGGTAGCCTGCCCCCACTCTGCTTCAAAAATATCTGAGGGGATATTATTGCTCTGGGCCATATCAAACCATCTTTTACCAAAGGCTCCCACAGAGAAAACCGCGGCCCTTTTCAAGGTGCAGGACCGGAGCGCTCCCTCCATGAGTCCGCTGCCAGAAGTAGTAGAGAGCAATATATCATTATCAGTATAAAATAACTTTCTCAGCTTATCACTTATATTATGCTGAAGCATAGATGCGTCCTTGCTGCGGTGCCCTATCATAGGAAGCGCCATTTTCTCAAGTACGTCGGTTCTGACCTCAACCGGACCAGGTATAAACAACTTCTTGTGCATATCCATTCCCTCCTGAAAAGTGTTAATCTAATAGATTTTACTCTAATGAATGTTTATACACAAGTACCCTATCATGGAGACAGTTCTCTTGTGGACATGGGGACAGGTCTGCTCCGCCCTTTTTGGCACGGGTATCAGGGAGATATTTATTCTGACCCCATGTCCAAACTTATCATGTTAAAGGGACCATCCGTCCCCATGATATGCCCATAAGATGGTCTTAATCCTTGTTTATTCTTTCTATCTCCTGCTTAAGTTTATTTATGGAAGCTTCCATTTGGGAAATCTTCCTGCAGGCCCCTTCTATTGCTTGGCCTTCTTCCTCCTCCTGCAGGGCAGCATTTTGAAATGCTATGTATACTATGTCGCCTAGTTCAGCCTTTAGATTATACAAATCATTTTCCAGCTGCGTTATCTGCAGTTTTAACTTGCCTGTTTCAAATAGTATTCCTGACTGCCTGGCCAATTTTCCCACTTCGTTCTCAATTTTACTGCGCTTAAACATTTGTTTAACCCTCCATTTTTCTTTATAAGCAACACATATTTCAGTTCTATGTGCTGACAATTCATTGCCAAGCTGATGCCCAATAGAAAACTTGCACGGAAAGACCTGCTGGCTTTACTTATAGTCTATAGTACAGAAAGGCCTAAAACAATAGTGCACCGTATTGCTGATGGTGGTCAGTAGCGATAATATACTTATTATTATTGTTAATTATGACCATTTTCTGTTAGCATATAATTACTTAATCATTCATTGCTAGGTGGAGGTGGGGGGCATATAAAGAAGCATAGTATGTATCTTAAAGGGCTGGCCATAATTTTACTCACCGGATTTATATATTCAGTGTTACTTTATCAGCTGTCTTCAGAACTGGATAAGAAAACCTCGGATATGAAAAGTGCCAGTATCACTTCACTTGGCATGCAAGTAGATTCCTTCATCATGATGCACGAACAGCTTTCGCTGTACATTTTCAATGAAAAATTGAATGTGCCTGCAGTACTGGAAACCATGTCGGCAGCGTTAAAGGCAGACGAAATGGAAAGGAACGCACTCCGAGACCAATTGCACGATGTCCTCTATCAGGACTACAGTAGTGTCAGCCATTATGGATTCAGGCATATGCAGTTTCTTTTCCCAGATGGAACCAGTTTCTTGCGCATGCATCGTCCCGAAACCTATGGGGACAATTTGTTCGAGCAAAGGGCGATTATTAAACAAGCTAGTCAGAAACAAAAATATCTTTCCGGGTTTGAAGCAGGCCGGGTTTATTGTGCTTACCGTTTTGTTTATCCGCTTTTTTATAAAAATCAGTATATCGGGTTAGGAGAACTCAGTATATCACCATGTTCCATGCAAAACATCTTAAATACTGCTTTCCCGAGTAATTATCATGAATTTATTATACGAAAAGACTTCGTCGATAAGGTAACCCTTGACTCTGAAAAATCTAATTATATGACTTCATTGATATCTGAAGATTTTTATTATGATCAGGAGGCCTATCTTGCCAATAGCGAATATTGGACTAAATCTGAATCTGAACTTATCAATAAATTGATCGCGAAAATTAAAAACGACCCTTTGTTGCTTAAAAGTATGCGAAACCTTGAGGATTTCGCAGTAGAAGGAAAAGTGGACCGAGTAAATTACCTGGTTTCATTTGTGCTTATTAAAGATTCCCAAGGCGATCCGGCTGCCTATTTCCTTTCTTATTCCGCTAATAAGCAGCTTCCTGCTATGCGTGACGCTTATTCACTCAATATATTGCTGCTGACTTTACTCTATTTGATTTTTGTGGCCGCTTCCTTCTATTATATAAAGAGCCAGGTTAAATTTGAGACCCTGGCCAATATCGATCCCTTAACCCTTATATATAATCGTTACAAGTTCCTGGAACTGGCCGGCCTGGAGATAGAAAAATTTAGAAGATACGGGCGCCCGTTAAGCATCATTCTCTTTGACCTGGACTTTTTTAAAAAGGTCAACGACAATTATGGACATACCACCGGAGATTATGTCCTAAGAACTGTATCCCAAATAATAAACAAGAATAAACGCAACTCCGACCTTTTTGCCCGCTGGGGCGGGGAAGAATTTATCCTGCTGCTGCCAGAAACCCCATTGCCTGAAGCCCTGGCCGTTGCTGAGCGATTGAGGAAATCCCTGGCCGATTATGATTTTGATAAATGCCATCAGGTCACAGCCAGTTTCGGAGTGGCTGAATTAGAAAGCAGTGATGAAAGTCTCGATGCAATCATAGAAAAGGTTGATCTGGCATTGTACAAAGCCAAAAAGAACGGCAGAAACCGGGTGGAAAAATATCGGGCCGATGAACCTTATCTGTTTAACTGATCTTTACTATCAATCACTCCTTAGGAAGTAGAAAAACCCTGTTGCTCAAACCAGTTTTGCTGGAGGAAATCATATATCTTCTCCAGCTCCTCCAGGTGACCCATTTCCCACTGCACCAGGTTTTCATAAAGATTTTTAGCATTGGGGGTCGAGGCGTTTGAGGCTGCCCGGCGGTAATAATCCATCGATGCTTTTTCCAACAATATACCTGTACTCACAACTGATATTTCCAGATTATCAACCTTTGTGGCTGCTTCCGATAGTTTAAATATACCTGGGCTTACTGCTTCCAGGTTATCCATTTCAATCGCAACATCCTCCCCCCTCCTCATTTCATCCAGCATAGCCCTGAGCATCTGCTGATGTTTTTGTTCCTCTTTAGCTAGATAGTAAAATGTTGCCCTTATATCAGGGTTTTTAACATTATCCGCAGCCAGCTTATAAAAGGTTTCTCCTTCCATTTCATTGAGGATGGCTGTTTTCAAGATAGCGTATTCTTTATCTATCATTTTTTATCCGCCTCCCTATAATTCTTTTCCCGATTTTGCTATGGGTACCTTTATTATATCTCAAACATTCTTGCAAATTCTGTTTATATTTCCAGAATAGTAAGATAACCTTAGTGGCTTTGGTTTCTAAGCAGGCCTGTAATCATACATGAAGCCGCGATATACAAAAAACCCGTAAAGGATTACAGAATATCACCTGCAGACCCCCTACGGGTTTCATATTTTATTTATTTTGGTTTTTTTACTCCACGGTCACACTTTTAGCCAGGTTCCTGGGTTTATCCACATCTGCTCCCCGGAAGATAGCCATATAATATAATAGGAGAATAATTGCAAGGGTACTACCGAAACGATAGGGGACATTATCTGAACCTGGAGTATATATCATTTATACCCCTGGGAACTCCCCTAGTCAGTTCCGGGTCAGGCGCTTTAAATATATGTTCCGGAATTATTCCCGGTCACTTGTTCAATTTTTTCTTTGATACTATTAATCACTTCCCTGAGCAGATATTCATCCGGACCTTGTGCCATTATGCGGAGCAGTGGCTCAGTCCCTGATGCCCTCACCACCAGTTTACCCCATTCGCCCAGCTTCTCTTCCGCGTTATTAATTGCTTCCACCACCGATTCATGGGCCATTATCTGTTCTCTGTTTTCTAGTTTTATATTAACCAGGATCTGGGGCTGTTGTTCCATTTCTGCCGCCAACCGGGAAAGGGGAAGCCCGGTTCGCTGCATTACCTCTACCAGCTTCAGAGAGGTTAATAAACCATCACCTGAAGTAGCATGTTGTTTGAAGATAATGTGCCCGGATTGTTCTCCGCCTAATATGGCGCCGCTTTGCATCATTTTCTCCAGGACATAACGATCCCCTACTTTGCAGTTGCTGACGGATATGTTTTCCCTCCTTAAAGCAATGTCCAGACCAATGTTGCTCATAACTGTAGCAACTACTTCAGAGGGTTGTAAAAGCCCTCGTCTCTGCATATCCAGAGCGGTGATACACATGATATGGTCACCGTCAATCTCTTGGCCAAATTCATCAACCGCTATACAGCGATCCGCATCTCCATCATAGGCAATGCCAATGTCCGCTTTATTCTCTAATACTGCTCTTTTTAAATTGTCAATGTAGGTAGACCCGCATCGATCATTAATGTTAAGCCCATTGGGCTTATTGCCTATGGTGATGATTCTGGCCCCTAGCTTTTCCCACATCATGGGGCCGGATGCATAAGCGGCTCCGTTGGCGCAGTCTACCACCATAGTCATATTCCCTAAATCCCGGTCCAGGGTGTAAAAATCGCTGACATAATTAACATAGTTTTTTAGCCCGTCTTCCAGGTGGTATACTCTGCCTACATCTCCCCCCAGCGGTAGACCCTTCCGGTAGTCCTGATTTTTCATCACTTCTTCAATCTCTTCTTCTATCTCATCCGGTAATTTATAACCATTGGCACCAAAAAATTTTATCCCATTATCTTCTACCGGGTTATGGGAAGCTGATATAACTATGCCACATGATGCTTCATATTTGAGGGTCAAGAAAGCCACCCCTGGAGTGGGAATAATTCCGGCAATAAGGGCATCAGCACCTGTAGAACAAATACCTGCAACCAAAGCTGCCTCTAGCATATCGCCCGAAATACGAGTGTCTTTGCCTACCAAAATCCGGGCCCGTGTCTGGGTATTATGTCTGGCCAGCACATAGCTTCCTGCCATGCCCAGCCTAAAAGCCAGTTCCGCATTAAGATCAGCATTTGCTATTCCCCTCACCCCATCAGTACCAAACAGTCTTGCCATTATATTAACCCCCTGTTATTTACCCTATTTTCTGATATTATAAGCCTGTTCCCCAATTAACTTGACCTTTTCCTGAGGTCCCTTGTAATTACCAATAATCTGTTCTGCAGCATTATACCACCCAATTTATTATTATGCTTCCTATCCATCTCTGGTTAACATTTATATCCTCATCCGGCTATCGAAATATCATTCTCCACCCAGATCCAATATTTCCTGCCGTATAATTCTAATGGTTTTTCTTATAGCGATGGTCCCTGCATGAGGTTTTTTACCTATCTAATCCAAAGACAGCCCCAAGTCTCGAACTCTGATGTTCATTGTAATTCCTCATCTTCAACAATTTTCTCTATCTCAACTTCTGCCATCACTTGTGATGGATAAAGTTTAATCCCCTCCGGCGCCTGCAGTTCAACCTTAAGAGAAAATGATTGGGCAACCTCATTTATATCAATTTTCCCGGTATTAATCTCCTTTACCGTTTCCACCGCCAGGCTGCTGCCGACAATTTGTACGCTACTGGTATCCAGTCTAATGTTCTTAAGCTGGTAACCTGCTGCCGGTTGGCCCTCACTGAACACCATAATTGGCACTTCTTTATATGCTTTAATTTCATCGACCACGGCAATAACCTTCACCACCGCCGGGATAATCTCCAGGCCTGAATCTACTGGATTGCCATCCTTATCATGAGCCCGCACTCGCAGCTCAAAAGTATTAATGGATTTGCTATGGGATAAATCAACCTGGCAGACCACCGAGGCCACCCGCAGGGCCTGTTCCTGATCACCTTTTACCAAACAGTGCTCAGGCTCGGTTAACAGATCCTTAAGCTGGTATCCTGCCGGAGCTTGGGCAATAATATTATAATTTACCGGAACAATTATCTCCTGTAGTTCCTCCAGGGTGACATTGACCGTTTTCGGTTCAACACTGGTAAATAATACCCCTACCACTGGCTTAAGTTTGACTGGCAGAGTATAAACACCGGGCCCTTTTCCTGCCAGATCTACATGGGCTTGAATCTCTCCAGTTTCCTGGAAAACGCCCCACAACTTGATGGTAACCTGCTCAGGCCCCTGCACTTGTATACCTTCCTGGAGGTTATCGTACAACAGATCGACTGCCACATTGTTCTGGCCTACCCGGAAAGAACCTTCATTAACCACATAAAACCAGAGCAACAGGGCAAGTATCAGTGATACTATCTTGAGTCCATTTTTCTTCCCCTGCTCATCACTGCTCCGCGTCTGCTCCACGGAACCACCTCCTCTTCAGGTTGGTTCGCCAGTCAATTCCTGCCTCCAGCTCCTCGGTCAGATTGTCTCTGAGGCTCCGGTCATCCAGATAACGCTGCAGTTTACCCTCTTTAGCAAGAGATATGGCTCCAGTTTCCTCTGACACTATAACTGCTATAGCATCCGAAACCTCGGTAATACCAATACCAGCCCGATGCCGGGTACCCAGTTCCGGGTCCAGGTAAGGATTGTCACTTAAGGGAAGAAAACAACCTGCCTTGTCAATACGAAAATCAGATATAACTACCGCTCCATCATGCAGGGGTGAATTGGGAACAAAAATATTAATCAGCAAAGCTGCAGATATCAGACTATCAATATCGGTTCCGCTTTCCATGTACTCACCTATCCCGGTTTCCCGGGTAATTATAATCAAAGCTCCCACGTTATTACGTGATAAGACGGCAGCGGCATCACTTATCGATCTAATCATACTCTCTGCATTATTAAGAGATGATGACATTTTACGGGTGGGAAAGAAACTTCCCCTGCCAATTTGTTCTAAAAGTCTCCTGAGCTCGGGTTGAAATACTATGGGAAGAGTAATAGCAAAGATTATCCACAATTTTTCCATTAACCACTTCACCATAGTGAGATTCAGATAGCTGATAATAACAGAAAACCCTAAAAGGAGCAGCAATCCTTTGAGAAGCTGCTCGGCTCTGGTTCCACTTATTAAACGAAGAATCCGGTAAAATACATATGCGACAATAGCTATATCAAATAAAGTGCGGAAAATATCCCATGGACTGGCAATTACACCTGAAAGTAAACTGAAATCCAAATTCCCGGCCTCCATGTAATTGTAAACTTAAAACTAACTGTATAACAAATTGGGTGTTATCGCAAGCAAGAGGCTTTATTCCTTGACTGGTATACTAGCCCCGATAATGAAAAACTGCCAGGACCCCTTTGCCCAGCTGTACCTGGGCAATATCTTCTGCCAGTACATTTGATACGGCATAAGGATTGTCACACTCCAGGACTACGTTTTCCAGGGGATATTCGAAATCTTTAAGGTAGACTCCAGCAGCTCCTCCGCCCAGGGGCAGCACCGAAACCAGATCTCCGACCTTGCCCTGTAGCGACATAACGCCGCATACCAGATGAATCGTACACTCGGGGCCGTAATGAATAATCTTGATGCCTCTTTTTACATATTCCATACCGCAGTATAGATTGCTGAGACTGTGATCAAACCTTTTCCCTTGAGTACCTAGCAGCAGTATTTCCTGCGCCCCCATCTCCTCGGCTATAGACAAGGCCAGTTGCATATCTGTAAAATCTTTACGCCGGGGATATTTCTTGAACGGTACCTGATGGGACTGATAGAATTCTTTGACGTTTTCATCTATTGAATCCATGTCACCAACGATGCAGTTAGGGATAACCCCTAATTGATAGGCATAATTTGCCCCTCCATCAGCACATAATATTATATCACAGTCCTCAAAGACATTCTTATAGAAATTCAGATCTCCATCCTCCCCATTGGCAAGAACTATGCATTTCATATTGATTCTCCTGTTCAATTATTTGCTAATAAAATACTATACAGAGTAAGTTATGTGGCAAACAATATTTTGTATTTTTATTTATATCGATTCCTCGCTTAAAGTCCATAAGCTATTACGGATAAAAATTTGCATTTAATCCTCCTTTCGGGTTTATTCGACCTTAAAAATATTATGGCTCAGTAAATTGACAAAGAAAATCTACTTGATTATAATTCTAGTTAGCTTATTTGTAGCAAAGGAGGATATTTTAAATGGCCTATATAATTACGGAGGACTGTATAGCATGCGGTGTATGTGTTGATGAATGCCCTGTTGAAGCAATAAGGGAAGGCGATGATATATATATAATCGACCCTGAACTTTGCACTGACTGCGGTTCTTGTGCTGATATTTGCCCGGTCGATGCATGTCAGCCCACCGAAGAAAAATAAACATAAGCACTGTAAGTCGCCCATCTAAAAACCCGTCTTGCGGGTTTTTGTTTTTCTGCAGTTTATTTTAGTCCGGAAAATTCGAGTTGTCTTAATGCTTCATACAAAATAACAGCGGCGCAATTTCCCAGATTCAGAGATCTGCCTATATCCAACATGGGCAGTCGGATTTGACTATCTGGGAAAACTTCCCGAATAGCGGTAGGTAAGCCTCTGGTTTCACAGCCCAGGACTATTACATCATCCGCCTGATAATTTACCTGGTGATAATACCTGTCCGCCCTGGTTGTAGCCAGGTACAGCTTACCCTCCTGAATAGTATTTCTAAAATGGAAAAAATCTTCCCAGACCTGAATATCTACCAAATCCCAGTAATCAAGTCCAGCCCTTTTTAGATAACGGTCCTCCAGAGAAAACCCCAACGGTTTAACCAGATGCAATTTAGTCCTGGTTAATGCACAGGTTCGCGCAATATTACCTGTGTTCTGAGGTATTTCCGGTTCCACCAACACAAGATGCATTTTGAATAACCTCTTCTTTTATCCAAATTCAATCTGGATTCTCCATAGCTACACTTTTCAAGCATTAATTAAATTATATTATATACCTTATACTATCAGACATAACAGAAGCAAAGTGGGAAAAACTATAGTTAAAATGAAAGGAGAGATAAATATTTGATGAATAATCGCCAGATGCAATGCTCCATACTGCTGGCATTAATATTCTTTTTAGTAAGCGTGGCAGGTTGCGGGAATAATCAGGGCATGACTCCCAATAAAAAATTACCCCAGGCTAATACTGCCAATCTTGCTAATGAGGTGGAAAAATACCGGCAGGCTGAACCTAGTATAAGCTTGTACCGATCGAGCAGCAGTGCCATCCAGAAGCTTAAGATGGAGGAGTATATTAAAGGCGTAGTAGCAGCCGAAATAGGAGATAAATTTCCCATGGAAGCTCTCAAAGCGCAAGCTATCGTAGCCCGTACCATGACTCTGGCCCTGCTGGAATACGAAAATGGCACCCGGGGCAAGCACAACACCGATTGTAGTGATGACCATACTGAATTCCAGGCTTATGATGAAAAAGCTATTAGCGATAAAATTGCCCGGGCCGTGGATGAAACCAGGGGAGAAGTCCTAACTTATAATGGCAAATTCGCTTATACCCTGTTCAGTTCAGTATCTACTGACAAAACCGCCAGTATTGAAGAAGGTTTTCCTAAATTGAAGGATAAAGCATCCTATTTAGTCCCAGTGGATACTAATGGGATAAGTATCGCCCCTAAAAAATATCAGAACTGGACGGTGAAGGTACCTAAAAGCAAAATCAAAAAGATTATGGGGACCCAGGCCGGGGACCTGAGTGATATCAAAATAGCCGAAAAAGGACCTTCCGGCCGAGCTATGAAGATTACGGCAGGAAAAGCTTCTATCACCGGGGTTGAGTTAAGAGAAGAAGTAGGGTTTGACCGGCTGTATTCCACTGTCTTCAGCAGTATTACTGCTGAAGAGGACAATATCGTCTTTAAGGGCAGTGGATGGGGTCACGGTGTAGGTATGGAGCAATGGGGAGCTAAATTAATGGCTGAAGAGGGTAAAAAGGCCCAGGAAATCGTGCAGCATTATTTCCCTAAACTGAGCTGGCTGAAGCTGTATAAATAAAGCCGGTCTCTGGACTTTAAAAAGCCTGCTCCACTATGATTTGTCATTGCTTGCCGCAGTATAAATACCGGTAAGTATAAGCAAACCTCCTATCAATTGATAGCAGAGGAGAGCTTCCTGAAAAAAGAAAAAAGCTAATATACTGGCTCCCACTGATTCCCCCAGGATGGATACAGCTACTACGGGAGCCTTTATATATTTTAAAGCCCAGATTATTATTCCATGCCCGGCAATACCCGGCCCCAGAGCCAATAGGAAAAAATATATCCAATCCATGCTCGGATAGGCAAAAAAGTCCAACCCGCTTATTGCACAGGCAATAAGCAGAAATAGGCCGGCTACCAAAGACACCAGTGCAGTATAGGTCATAGCATCGACTCGAGATCGCACTTTCCTGCCCGCCAGTATATATATAGCTACAAACAGACCGCTTAGTAGAGCCATCATATCTCCCGTCAGCCGCCCATTGTGCGAATCTCCCTGGGCAATAAAAAAACTGCCCAGCAGAGCGAGCAGAATACCTGCTACAGCTTTCCATTTCATTTCCTCTTTAAGCAAGAATACGGAAAACAAAAGCACAAAAATAACCTGTAAATTAGTAAAAAGAACTGAACTAGAAACACTGGTGTAATCGAGAGAAGTGATCCAAAAGCTGAAATGCAGGGCCAGGAAAAATCCGGCGCCACTAATATAAATGAAGTCCTGCCGAGATATGCTTTTTAAACCGGCCGCAAACTTCCGTCCCCCGAAAGGAACCGCTAACAGCGCGGTGAACATGACCCGATACATAGCAATAATCAATGGCGGGGCATCACATAGCCGGATCATTATCGAAGCGGTGGACATACATAGTATGGAAAAGGCTATAGCCAGATATACTTTGCTGTGGTTCATGCCTCAACACCCAGATAAGATTGGATAACTCTTTCGTCATTCTTTACCTCATCTGGGGTCCCATCCGCTATTTTCCTCCCATAATCCAATACTGCAATCTGTTCACAGATATTCATTACCACATTCATATCGTGCTCAACCAGCAAAATGGTAAGCTTTTCATGGTCCCTTATTTCCTTTATAAAGCTCATAAGATTAACCTTCTCAGAGGCATTCATCCCAGCGGCCGGCTCATCAAGGAGCAGCAAAGAAGGTTTCAAGGCCAGGGCACGTGCAATCTCCAGTTTCCTCTGTTCGCCATAAGAAAGGTTATCCGAGTATTCCATCCTTTTCTCATATAAGCCCACCATCTCCAGCAGTTTACATGAACGGAAAGTAATTTCCTTTTCTTCCCTTCGCTCGGCCGGCAGGCCAAACAGAGCCCCAAAGAAGCCAGCTTTCGTTACCCCATGGCACCCCACTTTAACATTATCCAGAACCGATAGTTTACTAAACAGGCGTATATTCTGGAAAGTCCGGCCTATTCCCATGCGGGCGACATCATAGGGCGGTGCCCCGTTAATCTGATTTCCCTGGTATTTTACTCGTCCGCCACTGGGACTATAGATACCAGTTATGATATTGAAAAGGGTGGTCTTACCGGCACCATTGGGACCGATGATACCAAATATTTTTTCTTCTTCCACATCCAGGCTAACGTCAGCCAGGGCCAGCAAGCCTCCGAATTCCTGACTCACCCCTTCCAGGGTCAGGATTCCCATGTCTTCACCTCTTTACTAAACCAGCGTTTCTTGATATCGTACCATCTTACATCGCCCAGCAGTCCATTAGGTCTGAATATCATTAATATTACCAGCATAGCCCCATAGAACAGCATCCGGTACTGCGCAACTATCCTGAGCATTTCTGGTGCCAGAGTTAAAATCAACGTACCCAATATGGCTCCAGGAATACTACCCATTCCGCCCAGGACTACCATATTAAGAAATTCGATAGACTTCATAAATCCAAAATCCTGGGGGACTATGTATGTCATATAGTGAGCATATAATCCCCCGCCCAAACCCGCCAGGAAAGCACCTACCATGAAGGAAAGTATTTTGAGCCGAGTAGTATTAATTCCAGCCGCTTCGGCTGCAATCTCATTTTCCCGGATAGCATAAAACGATCTGCCGATGCGGGAATTAAGCAATTTAACATTGAGGATTATTACTACCAAGGCTATGGCCCACACTAATACAAAGGTAGTATGTTCAGGAATACCAGATAGTCCCACCGCCTTACCACCCGGCTCAAAGTTGAGAAAAAACACCCGTACTATTTCAGCAAATCCGATGGTGACCATAGCCAGGTAATCCCCTTCCAGGCGCAAAGTAGGCAAGCCTAACAAAAAACCAAAGCAGGCGGCCGCGATGGCACCACCCAGCAAGGCCGCCCAAAAAGGCAGGGTCAGATGTATGGACAGGATGGCAGCAGTGTAGGCCCCGATACTCATAAATCCTGCGTGACCCATAGATAGCTGCCCAGTCACCCCGGTGGTGACGTTCAAGCCCAGAACCAGAATAATATTAATACCAATCAAAACCATTATATGAAGGTAATATGCATCGATGTATTGAGCTAATATTGCTTCCATTATGTTCTCCTATACCTTCTTGGTAATCTTCTTGCCCATAATCCCCTGCGGCCTTATTATTAAAACCAATATCAGTATCCCAAAGGCTATGGCATCTTTATAGGAAGAGGACAAATAGGCCACCCCCAATATTTCTAAAACTCCCAGGGTCACCCCCCCTATCATGGCTCCAGGTATAGAACCAATGCCCCCCAGAACAGCGGCTGAAAAAGCCTTTAGGCCAGCCATCATCCCCATATAAGGCCATACCGCATTGTAGTATACCCCTACCATAACCCCGCCTGCGCCAGCCAGGGCGGAACCAATGGCAAAGGTATAAGATATAACCCGATTAGCATTGATACCCATGAGCGATGCCGCTTCCAGGTCCTGGGAACAGGCTCGCATAGCCTTTCCCATCTTGCTCTTTTGTATCATCAACTGCAAGCCTACCATCAGCAAGGCTGAAACTACCAGAATAGTAATCTGCAGGGAAGAGAGATCTATCGAACCCAGGTGATAGCTATGTATCTTTATTATTTCAGGATAACGGGTAGTATGGGTCCCTCTCAGCAAAGCCATCAAGGTAGAAAGGAAAATGGATACCCCGATAGCGCTTATCAAAGCCGACAATCGGGAGGATTTGCCTCTTAGAGGCCGATAAGCAACTCTCTCAACCAACATCCCCAGCAACATACAGAAGAGCATGGCCCCAATAAGAGCAACGAAAATATTCATCCCAAAAACAGTAACCAGTAGCAGCCCAGCAAAGGCGCCAAACATGTATATCTCCCCATGAGCAAAATTTATGAGCTGAATAATTCCATAGACCATGGTGTAACCAAGGGCTATCAGGGCATAGGTGCTGCCCAGAGTCAGTCCATTAACCAGTTGTTGCAAAAACATATGCGGCCTCCTCTGATTTTTAAAACTGTATACAGTTTAATCCCGAACTCCAAGCGGCACTAAACTCTAGACAGGATGGCCCGCCTGAGGCAGGCGGGCCCAGACCGAGGGCAAAAGCACTTAACAGGATTACCCCGCTTACGGGGCAACTGAGGTACCTTCATTTTATCGCGGTACATTCAAGGGTGCAATTTAGTATTCGCAGGCTCACAAACGATGAAGAAGCCCGCTCAATCGAAGTACTCAGGTACGACTCAATCGCAGGTCTTTCTCATGCCTTGATCTTCGCTTCCTTCGTCGGCCTGCTATCCTGCCGGGTTTTTATTTCACGTTTACCGGGATCTTTTCCAGCAGAGCAAATTTGCCATCTTTAATGGTAATCAGGCAAACTGGACTCTTAATAGGTTCACGATCCGGACCTATAGTAGTATTGCCGGAAACTCCTGGATAGTCTTTCAGTTTGGCCAACTCTGCCTTGAATACTTTGGGGTCTGTGCTGTTGGCATCTTCCATGGCCTTTTTCAAAATATAAACTGCATCATAGTACTGAGCTGAAAACATATCCGGTTCTTCTTTAAATTTGGCCCGGTAAGCTTCCAGGAAGGCTGCTGTTTCATCACTGGGCTGATCACTGGAGAAGCCGCAGTAGAGTATGACTTTCTCTTCCACCGCGCTTTTTCCGAGAGCCGCCAGATCCTGCCCATAGAGACCATCGCCGCCTACCAGAACCATATCAAAATTCTGCTTTTGAACCTCGTTCATTATGAGCGCTGCTTCAGTGTAATAACCGGTAAATACCAGTGCATCTGCGCCCGCATTTTTCAACTTGGTAACCTGGGCGGTAAAATCAGTTTCACCGTCATTGACACTCTCCTCCAGAACTATCTTTCCACCTTGGGTCGCTATAGCCTCTTTGAATACTGGGGTTAAGGCCGTACTATAACCAATATTGAGGGAAGTAATTACGGCTAAGTTCTTCCATCCTTTTACATTAATCATCCAATCCACTACTGCTGGAACTGCAAAAGCATCCAAGAGAGTATTTCTATATACATAATCGCCTATTTCGACTACCCCGGTGCCGGTTGCTCCAGATGAAAATACGACCACTTCATGGTCCTGAGCAATTTGACCTGCCACTTTGGTAAGTCCGGTACAGGGATCGCCCACCATGGCTACTACTTTATCTATGGTAATATATTTCTTAGCAATTGCAGTAATTTCAGAGGGTTCCCCTTTATTATCATCGTAAACACCTTTTACCTGATGGCCTAGTATACCACCATCAGCGTTAATCTCTTCAATAGCCATTTCCATACCTTTTTTACCTGGAATACCATAGTTGGCTACCGAACCGGTCAAGGCTCCCAAAAACCCCAACTTGATAACATCCCCGGTTGCCTCCTGCCCTGCCTTTTCAGCAGCTGGCTTTTCTCCGCCGCATCCAGCAAAAATAGCCATCATCATTACACAACATAAAACTAAGGCCAGCCTGAATTTTAATTTGGAACTCAAATCCTTTCTCCTCCTTACACATTTTATATTCCTAGTCTGATCGAAGATATTATACCCATTACCTCAATCAAAAAAGTATACCAGATTATATATTCCTTTTTTCGGCCTTAAATCCTTCTAAAAAAATAAAAAACTGCCCTGCTAGCAGAATTTTGCATATTTTCGTCATATTTTGCAGCCAAACCCTGGGAATTAATAACAGCTGCTCTAAAGCTATGCCTCGAGCAGTTCAGCGGTATAAGTATCTAAAAACGGCAGCAGCGGTATATCTGAGTATTCTGCAGCATTCATAAAGAGTTGCACATTGGGGTTATAGCGGTATTCTTCTATCAAATTTTTAAACAGGATATCCATACTGCTCAATCCTGCCCTGGGCTGAGTCTGCAGCAGATTGTTTCTTTCAGCAAATAAAATAGCAGCGGTAATGCCGGTCCAGGTCAGGGAATAAATAAATTGCTCGCTTGGGCCGCTGAGCCGGGTGCAGACATAAAACCTGCAGATCAACGAGCGTAGTGGATATATACTACAGATATTATCCTGTAAAAATATACAGGGATCAGGTTTCATTCTGGGGAGACCCACCGCCAATTTTTCTTTTTGAAAATAGCTGTTCAGAAATTCCTCATGACTCAGTTGCAGATGATGAGCCATCTTCTTGAAAGATATGATATCTGGTATAACATAAGCCGTATTACAGCAATTGGTCGTGCAGCCACGGCACATCGAATAATTGTCCTGGGCAAAAGCCTTGAATACAGTCTCATCATCGCATAGAGGCTGCCAGGCTTCCAGGAGATCTGCAGCTGTAGCATCTTTATCCTTTATTCTAAGGCTGACGCCCGCTTCCGGCTCACTATCACGGTAATAAACTTCAACTTTAGGCATTTTCTAGAGCCTTCCTTTATCTCCGGGCTGCGAATCTCTTTATAGATTCTGGATCGCTTTACGAGCCAGTTCGTCGCAGCGTTCATTCCACTCGTTCCCCGCATGACCTTTTACTTTTTCTACATTCAAGTGGTTTTTTTTCATCATCTGTATGAGTTCGAGCCACAGATCCTGATTGGCTACCGGCTCTTTTTTACTGTTTTTCCAGCCATTCTGCTGCCAGCGGCTTAACCAGTCCTGCTGCACTGCATTTACAAAATAAGCACTGTCCGAATAGACAGTAACCTCCCATCCTTCTACCTTTAATGCTTTTAATGCTTCTATAACCGCCTTCAGCTCCATGCGTTGGTTAGTGGTATCAGCTTCTCCCCCGGATATTTCCTTCATTTTATCCTGGTAAAAGAGGACTGCTCCCCAGCCACCTGGGCCAGGATTACCAGAACACGCTCCATCAGTATATATTTTTATTTGTTTCATCCCATACTCCTTATTCATGGCGTGGATAGGCAGTTACTATTTCTACCGCTTCGGCTATAGCTACCAGTAGCCCTACCCGGAAAGAATTCTGCAGACCATTGGTTCTAGCATACACCTCTCCTTGGCGGCTTACCACGTACTGTGGCTTTACCTTGTTAAGGGCATAAGCAGCGATGTCTGCCCGGCACTTGTCGCATCTGCAGGCATCCGGTTTTTGCTGTAGAACATTGTCGATTTCCTGCCAGATCAGCTTCTCAGCAATGTTTGACAACTTGTATTCCATAATACTCACCACTCAATCCCAAATATTTAATAAATCCTCGACGCTTTGGACATGATAATCTGCTTTCTTGTTATCTGCTCATTTTATATCAGGCGACAACTCTAAAAGCTTACCGGTATATGCCTGCTACAGTCTTTCTTTAATGTATTCATCGGCTTTCACTTGCATATCCTGAAGAGCAAAATCTATCTGTCCCCGGGGAGATGGCTCACATTATTGGGCTTCCTTTATTTTTTCGCTGGTACTATCTGCCTGTTTAACATAAGCTTTGACATCCTTATCCAATAAGGCCTGGTTATCCTTCTGTCTTTCCTGATTTAGGGCCCGGGCTTCATCCTTTATTTTGTTCTTACTGTCGGTTTTATAAAAGCCTCCGCCTTTAAAAATAATCCCTACATTCTTACTGATCAGCCGGCGGGCTGCCCCTCCACACTCGGGGCACTCCTTAATGGCCTCTTCGCTGATCTTTTGCATCTTTTCAAAACATCCACAATTTTCACATTCGTAATCATAAATCGGCATTTTCCTTACTCCTCTCAGTGGTAAATAATTATAATATTAAGCCCTTTAAGCTATTATTAAAGTAGGAAATTAAAATAGACTATTAATGACATCAATCCATTCCAGGTTCCATGGGCCAGTATGGTGACCCATATATTGCCAGTCTTCTCATACATATAACAGAGCACTACTCCCCCCATGGCCAATGGAATGGTTCTCCATAAATCCCAATGGGCCAGACCGAAAATAAGGCCGGCCACCGCCGCCCCCCACCCTGCCCCCATATATCTGCGAAACACTGGATACAGCATACCCCGGTAAAAGAGTTCCTCTGCTATGGGAGCAGTAACCGTTCCCAGGAACAACAAGATGAAGAAGTGCCAGTTTTGCCCGGCTGTGCGCAGCATCTGCTCAAAAACCTGCGGTTGTACATCAGGCTGTAATTTTGATATTGGTATACCCATCAATACCATAAAAACCATCAACAGAGTACCGCCCAAGAGCCCATACCATAAAAGGTCATGAAGGGATGCTTTCTTTAAGCCCAGATCAGCCAGGCGGGCTTTATTTATATAGAGAGCAAACAGTAAAACCAGCCCGATACTGATAAAAAACTGTAGAATGGCAGTGGAAATAAAAAATGTCATGTTATCAACTATATTTTCAGCCATTATTCTACTGCCCAGCAGGGTTAATAATACTGAAGCGATATACACGATAATTAAATCTATAAATCCCCATGCTGGCTTCAGGGAAGTATCAAGCAAAAGTTTTCACCCCTTACAATTTACTATTATAACTCGCTTAGCCATTATACAGCAAAATTTTATTCATTCGTATAGTTGACAGGTTCCCGATTTTATAATAAGCGCATATAACGGGAATAATAAGTAACATAATCAAGATTAAATCAATTGGTGGTGAAACAATGACTCCCCTGCTGTTTATTTCTATTGTAACTCTGGTCCTGCTAATAATGGTCTACTGGATATTGGCCAGCCTGGAGAAGCGGCCTCCGACTGATCCGTATGAACCCAAAAATAAGTTCAAATTTGAAACAGCCCAGGAATTATCCAAATTCCTGGATCCTCAGCCAGGGGCACAACAGGAACCGGATGTTCTGCGGCTGCAGATAAATAAAGAATACACCAAATTATATTGGTATATCAGCAGTGAAACCTGGGATAGCACTATGGAAAGATTCGGATTGAAAGTGCAGCATGAAAACGTAATTATAAGACTCTACGATAGCGATTTAAATACCATGGATATAGCTGTTAATGATATACAGGGGGGGCAAAAGGTAAAAACGGGCAAGTTCCAGGCCAACTATGGTGTGCTGGGAATAAAGGTAAAAGGAGATTTTGTTCCCTTGTTTCTTTCCCGCCACCTGGAGTAGGTATATTCACAGTTTATCCTCTGCCCAAAGAATCTATAAATTGCCGGGCGGTACGCCCTGAAGGGCCATGCCTGTTTCGTTCCCACTTCAGGGCCTTGCCCTGCAGCAGTTGAGGGTCCATAATCCTTAACAAAATAATATACTTACCAGCACCAAAAATGCGTGGGTGAAGAAAAAAGTTGCGCTTAACCTTTCGATAATCCAGTTCAGGATTCTATCTGCTCCGATACGACCCTGCAGGTATTTATAAGATGATTTAAGCACCACCCCTATGTGCAGCAGTTCTTCCCCCGCCAGGATCAGAGTCAAAATGATCATGATTGGATTCTGCAGGACCAGAAAGGCCAGAACAAAATAAATCGCTTCTAAAATCAAAGAAGCAGTCAGCATGATAAGCAATCTAAGCCGGGCTGATCCTTGTTCCTCCTGCAGCCAGGACACAAAAGTCTCCAGCATTTCCATCTCCATTGCCTGAGGTCTTCCCCTTAGGATTGAAACAAAATATATTCCATATATAATGAAGAGTACCCCCGCCATTATCCCCAGGGCTATAAGCAAGTAGTTCACAACCTTTCTAATCATCATATTAAGTAATTTAATCTGAATTCAACCTTAATCATTGTATCATACTCGAAATTGCTGCCTATCATAAAGCCTCCATACAATTTCAAAAATTACAACCCATGTCAGCGCCTATTTGGACGGCAACCATAGGGACCGCGAAACTATATGCCTGAAGCGGCAATGCTTATTTTAAGAAGCCTCCTATTCGACAAGCCGGACTCAGATGGTAGCTTACGCTCTGCACAACGGGCTGTTCCCGAGAGCTTGAGGTGCAGGGTCTGTCCCCGCCGTCCCTGATCTTCCTTCTCTCCTCCTCAATTGCATAATTAAGAAGTGTTAAGAATACAACCATAAGCGACTGGGCATCCAATGCAGTGGCTCAAGTGCAAGGAGTCGGAATCATTACCGGCAAACCCGGTCCGCTCTTTGACCCCCCAGGGTTTATCCACCCGCGCAGAAGTGGCCACTGTGGTGCAATGACTGATTGATAGTGAAATAGTACTGTCCTGTACAATCTGAACAACGAAAAGCAGATAGTCAAACCATGAAAAGGCTATCTGCTTTTTATTGGGGGTAATTCGTAATCGCAGCGAAAGTTTTGAATTACTCCCCCTGGACTATTATGCAGTTTCTGGCATGATGTGATGAGAAACTTCGCTTAAATCCTAAAGTTTTTCGTTTAGTTCTTTTATAACCTGGTGTAGGTCGGCTTGCATGATATAATCAGCCATATAGTTTATGGCTGCGTTTTCATCGGTATTAACCGCGACTATCACCCGGGCATCGCGTATACCCACGGTAAACTGGACCTGCCCGGAGATACCCAATAACAAGGCTAGCTGTGGTTTGCATTTCTTGCCGGACAATCCGATAACCCTTTCCTCGGACAGCCATTTCTTGTCGGTAGCCACTGGTTTTGAACAGGCCACTTCTCCACCCAGTCTGGCGGCCAGCGCCTGTACATCGGCCAGTTTCCCTTCATCACTAAGCCCCTGCCCTACCGCCACCAGTATTTCGGCGTCCTCTATATTCGCACTGTCACTCGCTTTGGGTTTAAAGTCGATTAGCTTAATCCCCGTGGCCTTAAGTTCTACTGCCAGTTCTTCGATGCTGCCATTACCTGCCCCGCTTGCTTCAAAGGAGCGAGGCCGAATGGCTATTACTTTGGGCCCCGCTATGTGCTGAACAGCGATAGTGGCTCCCCCCAGGGCGTTACGCTGACATTCAATTTTGCCGCCATTCACATTAATAGCGGTAACATCAGTCAAGCATCCTGCTCCCATGGCCTGAGCCAGACGTCCGGCCAGTTCTTTGCCCCGACGATCAGATGAAAGCAAGACGGTATCTATCTTTTCTTTATCTAACACCTGTTTTATAGCTGCAGCAACTGCCCCAGTGTCTTCCACTAAGAGCTGGGGATTGCTTATTTTAACGGTCCTGGCTCCTGCTGCCGTCAGGGCTTCAGCCAGGCTATCGTCATTAAGGCTGACTGCCACCAGGGAATCCTCTATTTTCCTGGCTGCGCTTATTAACTCCAGGGCCAGTCCCTGCTTCGCACTGTATATAAGTACTCCTGCCATTATCTATACCCCCCTATATTACCCCTTCAGTTTTCAGTGCCTGCAACAGTTCTTCTGCACTGGCCACCTTGATCTGTTTGCGATTGGTTTCCGGTGCCAGGTTGCTGAGCGTCACTATCTCCGGCAAGCCAGTCAAATCAATTTCCAAATCTTCCAGCTCCACAACCTCTTTAGGTTTCTTGCCGGCCTTGAGGATCTGGGTAACCGAAGGAATTCTGGGTTCGTTAATATCGCCCAGTACACATACTACCACCGGCAGACTTACTTCAAGCACCTCATCGCCATCTTCCAGCGAACGAGTTATTAGCGCACTGCTGCCGTCAATCTGGATGCTGGAGGCATAAGCAACCTGGGGCAGACCCAGCAGTTCCGCTACGCGAGAACCTACCTGACCGGAGTAATTGTCTCCACTGCCTTCCCCAAATAATATCAGCCCCACATCTTCAATCTTCTTGATCGCTTCAGCTAAAACTAATGCTTTGGCACTTCCGTCAGCTACTTCCAGTTCATCATCCAGGACTAGAAATCCTTCATCGGCTCCGGCTGCCAGAGCCTCCTTGACGGTTTCTTCTACTTCTTCGTTGCCGGCGGAAAGCACGATCACTTTTCCACCATGCTGCTCTTTAAGAAGCACTGCGGCTTCCAGGGCATTTTTGTCTATTATCCCCAGAGTAGAAGGCACACCATCCAGTACCGCTTGACGATTGCGTATTCTTATCTGCTGCAAATCCGGTATCTGTTTCATCGCAACGACTATATTCATCGCCCATAAACCCCCTTAACGTACAATATATTATTTTTATTTTATTCTTAAATCTATTTCCACTACATAAGCCAATATCTGTCTTGGGTCAAGAAATAGGAAACTCGTTTGTTTTGTAAGTCAGGGACTGTCCCCGCTTGCATAACTCCTATCCGAAGCGGAATTGTACTCCGGCACCCCCGCTAGGATAGTTCCATTCCAATACTTCGGTACCGCAGGCAATCCTGCAGGTGCCGCATTCCAGACAACCGTCAATAGTAAACTCTACCTCACCATTCGGCTTTTCTTCGTACAGCCCAGCCGGGCATACCAGCACCGCTCCTTTCAGGCGAGGATCTTTCTCCATGCCCGGTTTTATCTTTATATGCGCTTCCTTATCGTGTTTAAAAACATCCAACCCCAGTTTAGCTTTCAGCCCTATGATTTCGCTCATATTTTCATCACCTTTCGCAGGTCCTTAAACATCGCCCACAATTCGCCAGTACCAAAGTATTTTTTTATGGTGGGATACAGTTTATCCTTGCTGCCGGCCGGAACATTGTACAAGTCCCGCATGATATTGCCCATCAGTTCTGGGTAATAGCTATAAATACGATGGTTTTCCAGGGCTTCCGGAGCTGCGCTGAAGTTTTTAAAATCCTGCATGACAAAACTGTCATTCAGCAAAGACTCGTAACTGGCCAGACTGGCAGCAGTGAAATCCTCTCTGGCCTTAGCTTGTATGACCGCCTGGGCCGCATAATAGCCTGATGCCAAGGCATATTCCATGCCCCTGACCGTCACCCCGATGTTCATGGAAAATCCAGCTGCATCTCCCGCCACCAGAATTCCATCCCCAGATAGTTTGGTCAGAGCTTGGAGTCCCCCTTCGGGGATGACATGGGCTGAATATTCTACGGTTTCCCCGCCTTTAATGAGTCTGGCTACTTCAGGTCTTTGTTTGAACTCATCCAAGAGCACCGGAGCCTGCACTGCCGGCTGCCCTTCGATGAGATCTCTTATTCCTACTACTATACCCAAACTGATGCTTTCCTTATTCGTGTAAAGGAACCCTCCGCCGAATTTACCCCGGGTGACTTCTCCCATAAATAGGCGAGCCGCGCCTTCATCACCTTCCAAAGCAAATCTTTCATTGATAAGAGCAGAATCTAGTTCAATGATTTCTTTAAAACCTACTCCATATTGGCCGGCCGAACCCGCTTTCCTCAGTCCTGCTTTTTCCGCTATTAAGGAAAGCGCGCCATCACAGGCGATAACCGTATGGGAGCGAAGTTCATCGCCTCCGGCATATACCCCTTCAACCCGGCCATTTTCAATTATCAAGTCATCGACCCGGCTCCTGCTGACTAGCATAGCCCCTTTTCTTTCCGCCTGTTTGGCCATCCAGCGGTCGAATTTGGCTCTGAGTATGCTGTAACTCTGGTAGGGTTCCTGATCCAGTTCTTCTCCCCGGTAGGATACATTTAAAGAGCGTTCGCCAGCCATAACGCTGACCCCCTCCTGAGTAATATGCCGTTCCAGGGGTGCCTTTTTCCACAACTCGGGGAACATATCTCTTATCGGGTTAAGATATAAACGTCCCCCGCTTACGTTTTTCGAACCTGGATAATCTCCTCTTTCCAGCAGCAGCACTTCCAGGCCTTCCTGGGCCAGGGTATAGGCGGCGCCCAAACCGGCAAGGCCTGCACCGACTATTATAGCATCAAATTTTTCTTCCATCTGCTCGCTGCACCTCACTTTTATCCTTTTAATACTGACCCCGCAACAATCATTTTCTGCATATCTGCTACTCCCTCAATTTCAGGACCAATAAGCGCATCACGGAGTATACGCTCAATATTATAGTCTTTCATTAATCCATAAGAACCATGCGCATCCATGGCTATCCGGGCTGCGTCCACTGCATTGTCACCACAGAAAGCTTTAGCCAAGGCTGCTTCTGCAGCAAAAGCGGCCGGATTTTTGATGTCATTGGCGAGCCATCCCAAACGGTAGCACAACCAGCGGGCGGTTTCATATTTAATTTTCAAATCGGCAATTTTCAATTGAATGGCCTGGAATTTGGCTATCGGAGTACCCCGGTGGGTTTTCTCTTTAACATATTTAACTGCTTCATCCAGGGCTGCCAGAGTGCCGCCCAGAGCAGCGGTAGAAGTACCAATTTTCCCAAGAGCAATACCATAAAGCAATATCGGAAAACCCTGTCCTAAATTACCCAGTATGTTTTCTGCCGGCACCTTGATGTTTTCCATATAGATATCCACCAGAACCCCGCCTTTCATGCCTACTTTAGCCCAGGGCTCGGATATGGAGTAACCCTCACACCATTTATCTACGATAAAAGCGGTAACTTCAGCACTTTCACTTTCCCGGGCAAAAACCACGCAGGGGCCAGGCTGGTTAGCGTTGGAGATAAAGCGCTTGGTGCCGTTCAAAACATAATAGTCCCCTTCTTTTACCGCGGTGCTGGTTAATTGTTTAGGGTCGGAACCGGTACCCGGCTCAGTAAATGCAAACGAAGATATGATTTTTCCTTTACAGGCCTCAGGCAGATACTTTCTTTTCTGCTCCTCGGTGCCAAACTTTTGAATAGCTCCCAAACCCAAGGTATGGGCGGCCAGAGTCATCGCTACTCCACCCGATACCCGGGCTATCTGTTCCATTACCAGAACATATCCGTCATAGCCGCCGTCTGCTCCGCCATATTCTTCAGATATAGGAATACCAAACAGTTCCAGCTCTCCCATCTCGGCGAATATCTCGTCGGGAATCTTACTTTCATCGTCAATCTGCCTAGCCACAGGTTCCAGTCTCTTCTCCGCAAAATCCCGGGCCATAGCCTGCAATAGTGATTGTTCTTTACTAAGATTAAAATCCATCTTTAAACCTCCTATATTTGTCATTTCATTTTCTTCTTGTAGTAAATTACGCGTCTGTAATATTTGCATTTAGTTTATCATAAGAAAAAAACTTGCGCTATATTTTTATGAAAATAGTTATTTTTTTACTGGACTTAAATTGCCCATTTCACATATGCATTATCACTTCACCCCTACCGGGCAGGAACTCATGCATTTAAAACAATTGTACTGAAAGCCCATCCCCTGCGCCTGGTACAAGCGCCAGTAATGGGGGTCGATAAACATTTGCTTCTGCTGCTCGGGAGCGGCATCTGCAAACTTGCTCCAAAAGCCTATGCTGCCTCCAATCCCCCAGGGCTGGGAGCAGCTTAAACATTTGTTTACATTGGTAAAACCCTCCCCATCCAAGGCTCCAACCGGACATGCTTCAATGCAAATATCACAGTCAATACACAATTCTTCTGTTACTGCTGGATCAGAATCCAATTCCAGGTCACAAATAACTGCAGTGAATATCACCCGGGTTCCCAGATCGGGATGTAAAACCAGGTTATGCCTGCCTATTACCCCCAGCCCGGCAGCTACGGCGGCATGGCGCAGAGAAAGTTCCGCTACTGATCCCCCGGTTTTCTTATCCATAGCAATAGGATACGAGACCCCCACAGTCATTGCCCGGGCATTAAATTCCTTTTCAATAAACCGGGCCAGTTTATAACTGCAGGATCTGGAAAACTCCATCACATCCAAGCGACCGTTCATCGCGATTCTCATATTAGGACTTTCACAGGTGGTCAATTCCCGGTAAGCCAGCACGATTATCGATCTGGCTCCCGGCATTAAGCTGTCAACCTGCGGAGATCTCGGACTATTGTAATCCGAAACCGATGCAAACCCTACGTCATCGACATCCATCCTCAATACAAAATCTCTTATCTTACTTTTCATTCTCCTTCTTCCCCCTCTCGGATGTCACTGCTAGTGTTTTATTGGAATATTTCATCTTGCTTATGAAATAACTTGCTCACCTGGGTAACGGCACGATTACTTTATCTGCATTACTTTATCTGCCTTTAAATTGCGGTTTACGCTTTTCGATAAACGCTGAAATAGCTTCCTTCAAATCTTCTGACCCGAAACAGGCTACCGATTGAGCCTGTTCAAACAACAAAGCGGCCGCCGTACTGTTATCCTGGGCCAGATTTATGCCTTTTTTAGCCCAGCTTACTGCCAGAGGAGGATAGGCAGCAATATTTCCTGCCAGGCTTAAAGTCCGGGAATTTAGTTCTTCTTCTTTTACCAGCAATTCAATCAAACCTATCTGGTATGCTTCTTCGGCTTTGACCTCTTCACAGCCCATAATCATCCTCTTGGCCTGCCCCACCCCGATAAGTTTCGTTAAACGGGTAGTACCGCCCATATCTGGAGACAGGCCCAGCGATACCTCTGGCAAACGGAATCTGGCATTAGCAGCTGCGATTCTGATATCACAGCCCAGTATCAATTCCACCCCGGAGCCGACGCAATATCCTTGCACCGCAGCGATAACCGGTATAGACATTTCCTGCCAGCGGCTGTAGAGGTACTGCAACCAGGCGATTTTCTCCAGTATAGATTGATAATCAAACTCTTTAAGAGTTTCTAAATCCATCCCCACTGAGAAATTTTTTCCATTGGCATTTATAACCACGCCTTTTATGCTTTTATCACCTATTATTCTATCCTGAATCTTTTCCAGGTTACACAGCATATCGATATTAACGGCATTCCATTTGTCAGGACGGTTTAACGATAGAACCACCACTCCCGAATTCTTTAGCTCCACTTCTATGGTTGAGTTAACAGTAAATCCCATTTTCTTCCTCCGTTCTGTAATATAATTGGACCCTGTCCACCTCCTCCCTTTGGTTTTTACGCTACAGGTCTTTTTCCAAACGAGCTAGGGATCTTTCAAATACCGGCACATCAAAAGATTCGATCGTATCTTTAATATGCTGGTTGTATTCCCGTGCAATAGGCAGCACCTGCAGGGCAAGATCACGGCCTTTTAGAGTTAATAATATTTTAACGCTGCGCCGGTCCGAGGGGTCTTCGATGCGTTCGAGCAGTCCCTCTCGCATTAACCTGTCGATTAAGCCGCTAACGGCAGGACTATCCAGTTGTATCCTCGCGGCTATATCCTTAACTCCAGCCCCATCATGATCCAGCAGATCGAATAAAACAAAGGACTGGCCAATGGTGATCCCATATTCCTGATAACGAGTATTATATGCGCGGCTGATTTTGCGAGTTAAGGCACCCAGTCGGAAACACCAGAATTCGTCGAATTTTTCCATATAATATAAGACCCTCCCCTTCGTTAACATGTTATTTAATAACATGTTAACCTTCTGATTCATAATTGTCAACTTTATAAGAGCTGGAATGAGACGCATAGAAAAAGAGCGAGCTCTTTGCCCGCCCTTACTGTATTGCTTAATTTTATTGCTTACCCTGAACCCATTTTATCTTATTAGCTGATCCATATTTCCCAATCAACCAGTGCTTACCGTCTGACGGCTTTTCAAACTCTTAATTGCCCTATCCAGTCCATCAACAGTCAATTCGTGCATAGGGAAGATTTCTGCAATTTTCTTAATAGTATAAGATCCATCCATCCAACTCCAGTATCTGCTGGGAATGGGATTGAGCCACACTGAATATTCAAATTTACGCCGCAGCATAGTTAGCCATTCAATGCCTGGCTTTTGATTATATAGCTCCCAATCTATTACTCCCCCGGGGCGCATCAGTTCATACAGGCCCATACTGGCGTCCCCCACTATAATGACTCGATAGTCAGAGGATAAATGATTGAGAATATAATCTGTAGCAGTATAATTATTCAGACTGCAGTGAGTATCATGAAACATCCAGTCATAAAGGCAGTTGTGAAAATAAAATACTTTCAAATCTTTAAAATGGGCAGTGTGGTTAACTGCAGTAAACAGCTGGTTGCATAGGCGGCTGTAGGAAATCATGGAGCCGCCGGAATCCATCAACAACAGCACTTTTATAGCATTTTCACGTGGCCGATTCCACACCAGTTCCAGCCGCCCCGCATTGTCACAGGTTTTATCTATAGTAGCATCCAAATCCAGTTCGGTCCTGGCACCATCCAACCGGGTGGTAAACTGCCTGAGTTTGCGCAAGGCCATCTGGAACTGCCTTATTCCTAGGGTTTCGTCGGTCCTGAATTCCTGGAATCTTCTCATGCCAGCGACTTTTACCGCTGATAAATTCCTACTGTCCCCTCCAATGCGTATGCCGCCCGGATGATACCCGGAGTGGCCAAAGGGAGAGGTACCCCCAGTACCAACCCAGCGATTCCCTCCGTGGTGCTCCTCGGTCTGCTCTTTTAGCCTTTCTTCCAACATGCGTTTTAGTTCATCCAGATCCAACTGCTGGTGATTTCTGCGCATCTCTTCGGTAACTTCGATCTCTGGCAATTCTTTATTCAGCCATTCCCATATTTTTTCGGGAAGTCCTTCCGGGGTTTCTATGTCTTGGAAGAAAGCTGAAAATGCCATATCAAAACGATCATAATGAGCTTCCGTCTTAACCAGCATAGCCCGACCCAGGTAATAGAAACCAATCAGACTTGAGCCGGCCAGACCATTTTCCAGGGCCTCCAGCAGGGACTGCCATTCATTTAGAGATACCGGCACCCCATAGTTTTTGAGTGTATAAAAAAAATTGGTGAACATCTATTCGCTCCTGGCTTAATTTAATTTAACGAAAACGTCCTAAAACATTTGTATTCCTGGCATTACCTTTACCCTGCAGCTGATTTAAAAGAACATCCAAATCCTCGTTTTTCTTGAGCAGTACTCCCAAGAAGGGCAGCTCTTTTTTTATCTTGCTGGGGCTTATTCCACCGACCACCAGTGCCTGCAGCCAGTCAATCAATTCGCTGGTACTGGGCTTTTTCTGGATATCGGCAATATTGCGCAACATATAAAAACTCTCCATAGCCTGCTCCAGCAGCTTCTTTTCCAGTTTGGGATGATGGACCTTGATGATAGTTTCCATAGTGTCTGGATCTGGAAAAGCTATATAATGAAATATGCAGCGGCGCAAGAAAGCATCCGGCAGTTCCTTTTCCGCATTACTAGTTATAATCACTATCGGTCTTTGATTAGCTGATATAGTTTCTTTGGTTTCCGGAATATAAAAACTCATCTGATCCAATTCCCACAGTAGATCATTGGGAAATTCGAGGTCGGCCTTGTCTATCTCATCTATTAACAAAACTACCTGCTGGGAGGCCTGGAATGACTCCCCCAGTTTTCCCAGTTTGATATACTTCTTAATGTTAGCTACGTCACTTTCACCGAACTGGCTATCATATAATCTTTGCACTGTATCATAGACATACAGCCCTTCCTGGGCTTTGGTGGTTGATTTTATATTCCATATAATCAGATCCATAGCCAGAGATTCAGCTATACTTTGAGCCAGCATGGTCTTACCGGTTCCTGGCTCTCCCTTTATCAAAAGCGGCTTCTGGAGTGAAATAGCTATATTTACACTGTTGCTTAGTTCCTCGGATACAATATACCCGGATGAACCCTGATATGCGTTTAAGCTTACTGACATGATTTCAATTCCCCCTGTGAATGTCTAAAATATTGTCCACAATCCTTTACAAATGATAACAGAACTGCTGTATAGCGTCAATTGAGAATAATATCTCAAGGCCGAGAATTTCCTTACTTTGCAGCCGCGTATTTTCCAGCTGCGTAGCCCGTTGAGAACGCTGCCTGCAGATTAAACCCTCCGGTATAACCATCAACATCCAGCACTTCACCCGCAAAAAATAATCCCTTGATGAGTTTGGATTCCATGGTGCGGGGATTGACCTCTTTAACATCGACCCCTCCTGCGGTTACTATAGCTTCACTTACCGGGCGGGTAGCAACGATAGTCATAGGCAAAGACTTCAAAAGACCTGCCATCCTGCGGCGTTCCTCCCGGTTAATGCTGCTGCACTCCTTCTCTTCGTCTATCCCACTTAAAGTTATTATGACCGGTATCAATTTCTTAGGCAGCAATTCGCCCAGGGAGTTTTTAAAATTGCGCCGGGAATACTTTATAAAATCGCGTTGCAGGCGCTCATACAGTTTTTCTTCATTAAGGGCCGGTTTCAAGTCGATAGTTAAGGTTACTACTTTTCCCTCCTGGGATAGGTATTTCCCGATATCGCTGCTCATACTCAGGATTATAGGTCCGGAAACTCCAAAATGAGTAAAGAGCATTTCCCCAAAATCTTCATTTATTTGCTTACCATCACTCTTAAAGGCCGAAGCCCGGACATTTTTAAGACTCAAACCCTGCAAATCCCGGACCCATTCTTCATTGGCCACCAGTGGTACCAATGAGGCCCGGGGAGGTATGATTCGGTGCCCGGCTTTCTCAGCCCACGGGTATCCATCGCCAGTCGAGCCAGTAAGAGGGTAGGAGATACCTCCAGTTGCTATTATGACTGCATCAGCCCTAATGGTCTCCTGCTCTGTTAGTACTCCGACCACCCTTTGGGACTTGATTATGATATCGCTGACGGTCTGAGCGGAAAGTACCTGAACCCCAGTTTCAAGCATATTCTGATAAAGCAGGTTAACCACATCGAGTGCCCGCTCGCTTTGGGGAAATACTCTGTTGCCCCTTTCCACCATGGTTTCCAAGCCTCTTTGCTCAAAAAACTCTATTAAATCCTGATTCGAAAATTCGTTCAAAGCACTATATAGAAATCGTCCGTTGCCGGGATAGGAAGAGATAAATTCATCTCTTTCCAGGGATGAGGTAATATTGCCCCGGCCCTTACCAGTTATGCCCAGTTTTTTCCCTACCCGCTGGTTCTTTTCCAGCAGGACCACCTGAGCGCCGTGAGCCCGGGCATTAATGGCGGCCATCATGCCAGCCGGGCCGCCGCCTATCACAACTACTTTCTTATCCATAAAGGTCCTCCCTATGAATTAACTCGGCTTTCGGGCTTGCCCCGGAGCGAGTATTTATTTTTGCCTGAGCAAGGCAGCCCTTTCCAGGCCCGCGCCGGTCCAGGCCGACTAATATACCTTCATTCCATTCCCTCACAGTTAAGGGTTGGACAATAATGGACTTTATCCGCCAGCAGTAATCTGCTAGAATTTTACTTACTGGCAAAACAGATATAGGAGGTTATAAAAAATTGGATAAAGACACTTTTCGGATACCCAGCAGTTTGCTGGCCATGGTGCTTATCATACTGGGTGCTATGTATTATTATGCCGCATATGTCGATATGCCCACCCCCGAAGATACCGTAACGGAATTTTATGAGGCCTATTTCAAGCAGGATTATCCCCTGGCAGCGCAAAACATGAGTGTTTTCTGGACTGCCCAACTGCAACCCGAGTATGCTAATATGAAAGGCGGGGAACTGCTGGCAAATCGAGCAATACTAGAAAGTAAAGCCGCCCAGTTTTTCTCTATAGTGGAAAAACAGAACCCTACCCCGCCTGATGTAGCGATAAAAGTTGACCCGGCCTATTCACGAGTAGGTGAATACAGCGCCCTGGTGGTATATGAACTTACTCAAGGCAGTGAACCGGTGAGCATGGAAATGGCCATGCTCATAAAAGAAATGGACCGTTTCTATATTATCAATATTTACCCTTTACCGAAAGATAATATAAAGGATATTCAGGAATTCGATATGGAAACTTTAGACTCCCAGTTCAAGGATATCCTGAGGTTATAAGTTTCTCCTGCACAATGCTTTTTCTGATTTGCTGGGGATGCATCAATCTACACTCCATGATCTGAATAATCTATGCGATGCCTGGTTTCCTTGCCTGGCGGCGCAATAAAATCGGCAATCCAAAAGGAGTCCTTTTCGCCTGATAATGGGACTCCTTTTATAATCTTATCCAATTTGGCCATGTTCCATCTGCACTTCACCGGCAGTGGAATTAAATACCTTGGAATGAGCCGGTATCACATCGCCATCATTTAATATGCAGCCACTGGCGATAACTGCACCCGTCTCCACCCGCACCGATGAACCCAAATGACATCCAGAACCTATAACCGCCTCATTTATTATCGAATCTTCCCCAATCCGACTATCTTTCCATATTATGGAGTCTTTCAATGCCGTACCGGCACCTATCATACATCCATCGCCAATTACTACCGTACCCTGGAAATTAACCTGGTCCCCGATTATCACCTGCTTGCCAGCTAGTACCCGGGCCTGGCCGGACGAATAAATAAGCCGACCGGATGATTGGGCTCTGATTCGGCCTGCCAGCAGGTCCTGATGGGCCAGGCGGTAAGCTTCAATATTTCCCACATCACACCAGTAATCGTCTATATTCACCCCATAAAATGGTGCTCCTATCCTGACCAGATGGGGAAAAACCTGCTTGCCAAAATCATAGAATTGCCGGGGCGGAATGTATTTGAAAATCTCCTTTTCAAATACATATATACCAGTGTTAGCCATATTATTTAGCGCATCTTCGGGTTTCGGTTTTTCCTGGAAGCTCTTGATTCTATGTTTTTCATCAGTTATTACTATACCAAAATGCTCCACCTCACTCACCTTTTTCAAGGCAATAGTAGCCAGAGCCCCATTCTGTCGGTGGGCATAGAGTAGTGCAGTAATATCAATGTCGGTTAAAGCATCCCCGCTTATAACTACAAAAGTATCATTTAAAAACCAGTCACACTTTTTTACTCCCCCGGCCGTTCCCATCAGTTCTTCTTCCGGTGAATAATTGATAAAGAGTCCATATTTCGTCCCATCCTCGAAATGATCGCGGATTACCTCGGAATGATAATGCAGATTGGCTATTATCTGTTTGCATCCATGTTTCCCTAGTAGATGAACTGTATGTTCCATCAATGGCCGATTTCCTACTGGAACCATAGGTTTGGGTATATGCATAGTCAATGGCATCAGTCTTGATCCAACCCCTGCAGCCATGATCATAGCCTTCATTTGCTTATTTCCCCCCATTATTCATAGTTATATATATAATTTACCAGAGCCGGGTTTGCGGCGCAAACCAATTGCCTATCTATATATAATAAAAAACCCGGCCTAATATACGCCGGGCAAAAAACATTATTG
>CAZHHJ010000002.1:27360-51269 GCA_964531295.1 uncultured Syntrophomonas sp. | reverse complement strand
CTTCAGGACTATGGCACCCAAAAACAACAGGACATGTTCCTGCCCAAGATGTATAGTGGTGAATGGTGCGGCACCATGGGCCTGACCGAGCCAGGCGCAGGATCTGAGGTCGGAGCAGTTGCCAGCAAGGCAACCCCCACCGATACTCCCCATCTGTACAAGCTCAAAGGCACTAAATGCTTTATCACTTCCGGTGACCATGACCTGGCGGAAAACATCATCCATCTGATGTTGGCCAAGACCCCGGGCGCTAAAGAAGGCACCGCCGGCATTTCACTGTTCATCGTGCCCAAATTCTGGGTCAACGACGATGGCTCCTTAGGCAAATGGAACGACGTTACCACTACCGGCATTGAACACAAGATGGGTATCCACGGTTCTTCCACCGCTACCTTGGCCATGGGTGAAAACGACAACTGTTATGGTTGGATGGTAGGCGATATAGAAGTAGTGGATGGCAAAGCCAAAGGGATGTCCCAGATGTTCGCATATATGAACGAAGAACGTCTGAACACCGGTTTGTTCTCCCTGGGTTGCATTGGCTCAGCCTACTACGCAGCCCTGGAGTATACCAAGGTCCGCGTGCAGAGCAAACATTCCACCAATCCGAAAGGACCCAGCGTCCGGATCATCGAACACGAAGACGTCCGCCGCATGCTGTTGCTCCAAAAATCCATCCTGGAAGCTACCCGGGCTTTGATTTTCCAATCCTATCTCTACGTCGACCTTTCCAAAGATGCTCCTACACCGGAAGAAAGAGAATATTATCATGACATGTTCATGATCAATAACCCGCTGTGCAAGGCCTATACCTCCGACATGGCCAGGATTGCCACCGGTGAAGCCATCCAATGTCACGGCGGCTACGGCTTCATGGAAGAGTATGCCGGGGCGGAACTGTACCGGGACGTAGTGATCTACGGCATCTGGGAAGGCACCAACTTTATTCAGTCCCAGGACTATACCGGCCGCAAGTTCACCATGAAGGGCAGCGAACCGTTCAAGAAGTGGGTTGCTGAAATCGACGACTTCATTTCCAGTAAGAAGACCGAGCAATTCGCAGATGAATTTGCCATGATGGCAGATTGCATGGTTGCTTTCAAGGATATTGTCGATATGAATGCTGCCTGGACGGCTGGTGATAAGCAAATGAAGCAACTCTACTCCACCCGGACTATGCATGCAGGTGCGAGAGTTTATTGTGGCAAGCTGATGCTCGACCAGGCCACCCTGGCTGCCAGGAAGCTAGCCGAACTGGGCGACGATCACTTTGACGCTCCCTTCTACCGGAGCAAAATTGCCACCGCCAGGTTCTATATTATGAACCATGTGCCTGAACTTTTCGGATACCATAAGGCAATGAAGGCCGGCGACAGAAGTGCTATTGACATAGCCGAAGAAGAATTTATGTAAACCAGGACGACATTTCCAATTATGAATATTAAATTTTCCGGCCATTGACCAAGCTGTCGTACCACTCACAATGAACAGGGTCAGACTGGAAAACAAGAGAATATTATTCCCCCTGACGGCAGGCACCCCCTGCCTGCCGTCAAATTTTTATTATGATTGGCGTTTTATCCCATACTTGGCTGCCTTCCTTACTACTGTAGACTGATTCACTTCCAAAACCTGAGCAATCTGATAAGTTGACTTGTAACGTTTATAAGCCTTTTCTAATAGCTGTCTTTCTGCGTTTTCGACCGTCCTTTTCAAGGGCCATAGTCCTTTCTCTGGATTACTTCTCAGAAGGACCATATTAATCGCTACCGGCAGATCACTGCTTAGTATCAAATCATTATTAGTAGTTACAACCAGCCTTTCCGTAAGGTTTTCCAATTCTCGTACATTCCCCGGCCAATCATATTCCAGGAAGCAATCAATTACATCTTTATGGAAGCGTTTGTTCATCCTATACTTCTGATTAAATATCTCCAGGAAAAAGTTAGCCAATGCCGGCGTATCCTCCAACCTTTCCCTCAGGGGCGGCACGGTGATAGGAATTACGTTTAAGCGATAATAAAGGTCCAATCTAAATTTCTGCTGGTTAACCATTTCCATTAAATCCTGGTTGGTTCCGGCCAGTATCCTGGTATCTACTTTGAAGGATTTTATGCCGCCCACCCTGAATATCTCTTTATTTTGTAAAACCCGCAATAATTTAACCTGCAGGCTTAAAGGGAGTTCTCCTATTTCATCCAGGAATAGTATTCCATCTTCGGCCAGCTCAAAGAGACCCATTTTACCCGATTTTTTAGCCCCGGTGAAAGCTCCTTCATCATAACCAAATAGCTCTGATTCCAGAAGGTTCTCCGGAATAGCACCACAATTAACCTTTATAAAAGGCCCTCCGCATCTACTGCTGCTTTTATGGATGATTTCCGCGATCAGTTCTTTCCCCACCCCTGATTCGCCTTGAAGCAGAACCGTAGAATCCACTCCGGCGACTCTCATTACCATATTCAGTAATTCTTTCATCCGGCTCGATTTCACTATCATTTTCTGGGAACTCTGCATTTTCAGGTAATGCAGTTCGGTTCTATAAAATTCGCGCAGTCCCTCTACCTGCTCCAGCCGCCTCTGCAGTTCGTTTAACTCAGTAATATCCCGCACATTGGTAACCACCATAATTATTTTGCCTTCTTCATCAAAAATGGGATTGCTGGTGATCAGGGCTTCTTTGCCGCTGCGCGGTACAATAGTTATAGTTACTCTCTCCTGTTTTTCCAAGGCCAACAGTGTTCCCGAACGAGAAAACACCCCTTCCTCCACCAGATCGCCCATATTTCTTCCAATACACTCATATGCCATAATTCCGGTGATGCGTTCAAAACCCTTATTCAACATAAGCGTATTGGCCTGTCCATCTGTTACATATAATCCATCAAAAGACGATTCTATGATCGCATCCAGCTCCCGGTTCAGTTTTTTAGTGTATTCTGATTCTTTTACCAGTTCTTCAAACTCTGAAATCTCCCTTAAGACCAGGATGGCTCCGATAATTTTACTATCTCTGATAATGTTAGTGCGATAGGGCAGAAAGCTTCTTCCTGCTATGATCAATTTATTAGGCGGAAGGGGCGCATTAGAACCGCTGCTAAAGGATTCCAGGATCCCTGTTCCAGCTAGTATGTCTGTGGCATTTGATCCCCGCACTTCTTCGGCCGGAATACTCATCAGTTTAGCTGCGGATTCATTGAATATACCTATCCGATTCTCGTTATCTATTGATATTACAGGATTGAAAACTGCATCGATGCTGGCTTCCATGTCCAATTTCTTATCATACAATCTCTCCGCGATGCTATGGTAGACTTCCTCATAGTAAAGCATTCCCAGCAATTCACCGTCCCTGAACACCGGAAGATACTCAAATTTCTCCACCAGTATATCGGGTAAATCGTCATCAAAAGATATAGTCCTAACCCCCCGGCTTAGCAGAGGCGAAAGCTCCGCGGAAGGCAATACTCCCCTGGCCAAGGCCCCCAGCAATTGTTTTTGACTGATAAAACCCAGCACTTTCTGATTTTCATCTAAGACCGGAACCGCAGATATATGTTCATTTTCAATAAAAAGATGGGCCGCTTCTGCAATCGTCTGCCGGGATTGCAAGAAAAACACTTTGGTGTTCATTAACTCACTAACCTTCACCCGCATCAGAATACCCCTTTTTTGATTTATTGTAACATAAAACCCAAGCTCGAGTTGATAGCAGGGCTGGTTCTTGCTGTCAACTTTTTAGGGGAAATCATAATCTGATTGGAAGAATATTGCTATACGGGTTATACTATCTTTATGAAATGCTGGCCATTCTATTAGCATGGATAAAAATAAAGAGGAGCATAAAAACATGAAAATAGCCTTATTATCGCCTATTGCCTGGCGAACACCGCCCCGTAATTATGGTCCCTGGGAACTGGTTGTGTCCCTCCTGGCGGAAGGATTGGTTAAAAGAGGTGTGGACGTAACCCTCTTTGCCACCGGAGATTCTATAACTCAGGCCAAACTGGATTCCATTTGCCCGACACCGTATGAAGAAGACAAAAACATCGATCCCAAAGTGTGGGAAGCCCTCCACATTGCCCACCTTTTTGAACAGGCGGGCAAATTCGATATTATCCACAACAACTATGACTTCCTGCCCCTGGTTTTTTCACGCCTGGTATATACTCCCATGGTAACCACCATTCATGGTTTTTCTTCCAGTCAAATAATCCCGGTCTATCGCGAATATAACGCCAGCAATTACTATGTATCGATAAGCAACGCCGATCGGAACCAGGATTTAGATTATATAAAAACCGTTTATCATGGCATCGACCTGCAGCAGTTTAAGTTTTATGAGCAAGCAGGAGATTACCTGTTATATTTCGGAAGGATTCATCCTGATAAGGGTACTGTTGAAGCCTTGGAAATAGCACAACGATCAGGAATCAAACTGGTCATGGCAGGAATAATTCAAGATCAGGATTATTTCGACACCCGGGTGGCCCCATTTATCGATGGCGAAAATATTGTTTACTTTGGAGTAGCCAATCCTGTTCAACGCGATCAACTCATGGGCAACGCCCTGGCTTTGATTCACCCCATCAATTTCCATGAACCTTTTGGCCTCAGCGTGGTTGAAGCCATGGCCTGCGGAACTCCGGTTATCGCTTTTAATAAGGGTTCTATGCCGGAAGTTATTGATGACGGCAAAAGCGGCTTTCTGGTTAAGGATGTGCAAGAGGCTTGCAGCGTTTTGCCCGCCGTACCCTCCCTGGATCGCCACTACTGCCGCCGCTGGGTTGAAGACAGATTCAGCTGGGATAGAATGATTAAGGATTATATCCAGCTTTATGAAGAAATATTATCCCATCATTGAAGCACGGGGATGGCCTTTTTGCTTCCTTTTTACAGGTGCTTAAAGGGACGGTTCTGCGACCCAGTCTCAAAAAAGTTGACCGCAAGAACCGTCCCCACGGTCAACCTGCTTCTTTATTTACGCAGGAAAAATACTGGGTAGGTTCCAGCTCCGACGTGGGCGCCTATTACCGCACCGATTTCGGTGATAATAAATTTCTCACAGCCAAATTTTTCGGCAATCATATCTTTTACTAACAAGGCTCCCTCATAATCGTTGGAATGTGCTACACCGATAAGCTGTTCAGGTAAGTTATCCCCTCGTTCAGCCATTATTTCCAGCAGCCTCTTTTGGGCTTTTTTAAAGCCCCTGACTTTTTCAGCTGGATAGATTTTCCCATCCTTAATTTCAGCGATAACTTTAATGTTTAACAATGAACCTATAACTGCCGAGGCCGCACTTACCCGACCGCCTCTTTTCAGCATCTCAAAATCCCCTACAATAAAAATGTGCTCTATTCTATCGATATTATCCATTATCTCTGCCATAACCTGCTCTTTACTCATGCCTGCTTCTATGGCCCGGGCCGCTCTGATCAAGGTCAAGGCATAGCCCAGCGATGCGCTTTTGGAGTCAATAACTGTTATCCGTTCTGGATCTATCATATCGCGAGCAATGCAGGCCGCTTCATAGGTGCCGCTTAAGCCGGAGGAAAATGCCACATAGATTATTTCCTCATGACTTTTTAATAAGCGCTTAAATTCTTCGGTAAATTCAGCAGGATTAATCTGCGATGTGGTAGGCATAATTCCCGGTTCCTTTATCAATTTATAGAATTCTCCTGGTGACAAATCCACTCTATCCCGATAGCTTTTCCCCTTTATGGTTACGGTAAGAGCAATCGAGCTTATTCCCAACTCCTGTAAAACACTCTGGTCCAGATCACAGCAGCTATCTGCATATAGTTTAATCTTAGCCATTAATTTTCCTCCCTGCCCTAATCCCCATTAAAACCATGGGCCTGCATATAGTGCATTTTACTATTTTCCGTCAATATTAACAAGGACTAGAAATTCACGATACATAATCCCCGCACCCAATTCTAAATACTATGTAAAAAGATCGTATCAGCCGATTCAAATTTGCTCAGTGGGTAGGATTATTTACACCTTATGCAGAAAATCATTATATATTAACATTATTTAGTAAGACTTTAATGGAGGAGGGGCAATAATGAGCAGCAAGCTAAGAATAATTGGCGGGGTTGCGGCAGGTATGAGTGCAGCCGCCAAGGCTCGCCGGGTTAATCCCCAATTGGATATCAAAGTATTTACCGATAACCAATATATTTCCTATTCTGCCTGTGGTCTGCCCTATCACATAGGGGGGCTGATTCAATCCCATGAGCAGCTCCTAGCTCGGACTGTTGATTCCTTTACGGAACAGGGTACCCAGGTCCTTATCGGAACTCGGGCTATAGACATTATACCGGCTGCAAAAAAGATAATACTGGAAGATTTAAACCAGCAGCGGCAGTTCGAAGAAGAATACGATAAATTGATAATAGCCACTGGTGCCAGGGCAGTCTTTCCCCCCATAGAAGGGATTCATTTACAAGGCATTTTTACCCTCAGAAATATTCAGGATAGCCTAGCTATAATAAACTATTTGAGTCAATACCACCCTTCCCAAGCGGTCATCGTTGGGGCCGGGTACATCGGTTTGGAGATGATAGAAAACTTGCTAGTACATGGCTGTAAGGTAAGTGTAGTAGAAAAAGCACCCCATATCCTTCCCAGCATGGACAGTGACATAGCCGAAGTGGTCAGCAATTACTTGGAATCAATGGGAATAGAGGTCCTGACCGGGGAAGCCATAACTGCCTTCAAGGGAAGTGATAGAGTTCAAGAAGTTATCGTGGGCAGGAATTCAATGCCTGCTGATATAGTTATACTTTCTATGGGGGTAATTCCTAACAGCGAAATTGCGGCCCGGGCTGGCATCGAGCTCGGCACCGCCCATGCCATCCGAGTGAATGAGAAAATGGAAAGCAGTCAGCCGGATATCTATGCCGCTGGTGACTGTGCGGTGGTCAAACATATAGTTTCCGGCCGTGAAATGTTTATCCCCATGGGTACTACGGCTAATAAGCAAGGTAGAATAGCGGGCGAAAATGCTGCCGGGGGCAATGTTGGTTTTAAAGGCGTGCTAGGCACTGGCATAAGCAAAATTATGGATATGGAGGTGTCCCGGACCGGATTATGTGAACAAGAATGTAAGGATTCGGGCCTGGAGTATATTAGCCATACCATTAAATCCAGCACCCGGCTTCCATATTTCGCTGGTTCCGGGCATATTTATGTTAAACTCATTGTAGATAGGAACGACCGCCGTCTTTTAGGCGGGCAAATAGCAGGTTATTCAGGTGCGGGTAAGAGAATAGACACCATTGCCACCGCCCTTACTATGAACAGCCGAATCGACGATTTGGTCAATATGGATTTGGCTTATTCCCCTCCTTTCAGCCCTCTCTGGGACCCAGTATTAATAGCTATAAATACATTTTGAAGCAGGGGGCGGTCCCTTTGTTTCCTTCTTTCGGGGGAGAGACCCTTCGCTGCCCTCAGGATGACAGCAAATGGGAGCTTTCCCTGTAGCTGTCTATGGGTATATAATGTTTAGGTCAATACAAATTCCATTAAGAACACATTCATACCTGGCAGCAGAACATTAAAGTATACTATAGTTAAGTCAGTGGTCATTCTGAATGAAGTGAAGAATCTTGCCGCGATATGCCATCCTAAGCAGCAGGGCAATCCCAAGTTTCCTGCTGCTAAATACAAATTCCACAAAGGAGCAGCACTTATGTCTCGTTTATATAGATCCGGCCTTACCCCGCTCTTGCTCTTTGGTGCAGCGAACTGCCTGTTGGGCCTGTATGCAGGTTTATATGAGCCATCCTTTAACAACTACCTGGCCCAGGTGCACCATATAGATGAAGTAACCCGGGGAGCCTTGGAAATCCCGCGGGAGCTGCCAGGGTTTCTCTGTGCTTTTTTATTTTCCCTATTTATGTTCCTGGCCGATACTAGAATCGCTGCATTGACTGCATTGCTCCTGGCCTTATCTTTATGGGGACAAGGCTTTTTTGCACCTAATATGATCATGGTGGTAGTATGGATGCTGTTATGGAGTACCGGGGCCCATGTATTCATGGTGGTAAAATCGTCTATCGCGCTGCGCCTGGCTGATAAGGGACGCGAAGGCAAACTGATGGGTGACCTGGGAGCACTGGAAGCCCTGGGCCTCTTGCTGGGGATGCTGGTGGTCTATTTAGGTGTCTCCCTTTTCCACTTCTCATTTCCAGTAATATTCGGACTGGCTGGCATCTTTTGTTTAATTGCTGCATTATTCTTGTTTCAAATTAAAGCTGAACCAGTGCAAAGATCCGGCCGGCAGTTGCTATTGAAACGCAAATATTCCCTCTTTTATATACTCAACATGATTTTTGGAGCGCGCAAACAAATATTCCTGACCTTTGCTCCCTGGGTCTTGATCCAGCGCTTTCACTGTGGGGTGGAAACCTTTGCACTGCTGGGTATTATCGCTACCGTTATAGGGCTATTCTATCGCCCCTTGCTGGGCCGGGCTATAGATGCCTGGGGCGAACGGACCGTAATGTCCATTGATGCCATCCTAATAACCTTTTTATGTATAACCTATGCCTTTGCAGAGCAGCTGTTCAGCGCTAATATTGCCATGATTTTGATTATGATCTGCTTTGTCTGCGACCAGCTTTTTTTTGCAGTAGCCATGGCCCGGATCACCTACTTAAACCGCATCGCCGAATCTCCGCATGATATCGCCCCCAGTATATCCATGGGCATCACTCTGGATCATGCCGTATCCATGATCGTTCCCCTGGGCGGGGGATTATTATGGGCCTCCCTGGGCTACCAGGCAGTCTTCGTTGCGGCTGGGATTATGGGAGTCTTGAACTTAATCGCTGCCCATTTCATTCCTGCTCCAGAGCATTTCCCCGGTCAGGATCCCGGCCATCTATCTGGTTAGAACCTATTCATATAATTGCTTTCACCGGCTGATATGCATTTGCTTTTGCTTGTGCATTGGCTTAAATGCTGCCAGCCGGGTCGGTATATGACTTTATTAGTATCCGGTCTGGATAGGAAATAATTGCCGGGGCCGGGATCCTGCCGACTATTATGCTTAGTTTTTTAAAAAAGCCGGCCTACTTATGATAAACTTTAGTCATGTATACTCCAGCGCTTTCCAACACTGGAGCTCATAAAATTACGCTGGGTAACTTGATTTCAAAGGGTTAGGATGTTAGTCTATGGATTCTGAAGTATTGATGCAGCTTAAGAAAGTAAGTAAAACTTATATAATGGGAGAAATAACCGTCGAAGCCCTGAAAGAAACCAGCCTGGATATCTACCGTGGAGAACTGCTGGTTATACTGGGGCCTAGTGGCTCAGGCAAGAGCACTTTGCTCAACCTTATCGGAGGAATGGATAAACCCAGCAGCGGAGATATAATATTCAAGCAACGCAATCTCAGCCAGGCCACTGACCACGAGCTTACTTTATTTCGCCGCAATGAAATAGGCTTCGTTTTTCAGTTTTATAACCTCATATCCGACCTGACCGCCGGTGAAAATGTGGAGTTGGCGGCCAGTTTGGTCAAAACCCCCCTCCTGGCCCTGGATGTATTGAAGCAGGTAGATCTGGATGATAGAATCGACCACTTTCCCTCTCAACTTAGCGGAGGTGAACAACAGCGCATATCCATTGCCCGGGCTATGGTTAAAAATCCCACCTTGCTGCTTTGTGATGAGCCAACCGGGGCATTGGATTATCAAACCGGCAAAAATACCCTGGGACTGTTGAAAAAGGCCCAGGAGTTGATGGGCCAAACCATAATAATAGTCACCCATAACACCTCCATAGGCCAAATAGCTGACCGGATAGTGCGGATGCGCAGCGGCAGCATAGTTGAAGTCTCCTTAAATGAAAATCCGATTCCCCCGGAAAGGATTGAGTGGTAATGAAGATACTGAACCGCAGATTATGGCATACCATTAAAGCGAGTCTGGGACAATTCCTGGGCATGGCCGTAATAATAGCGGTAGGTATCTCCTTATATATTGGTATCAGCACTGCATTCTTTAACCTCAGCCAATCCCAGGAAAACTTCTATCAGGACAATAATTTTGCCGATTATTATTTCTATTTAGTCAGGGCGCCTGATTCTATTATCCGTCAGGTCCAGGCAGTTCCTGGAGTTACTATGGCCAGTGGCAGAATCCAAAAAGATATCCCAGTTATAAAAGATAATCAAGAAAGAGCCACCGTGCGTTTGACTTCTTATCCCCTGCCCCTGGAAAACGCTGTAAATAGTATAGAGCTCTTGGAGGGGCGCTTATTTAAGCGGCAGCCCCCTGGGGGGGGAATAGAGGTCCTGGTTAATCCAGGTTACCTGGAGGCCAACCACCTAGCTTTTGGCGACACTATCAATATTGTAGCAGAGAATAAAAAACACCCGGTTAAGGTGGTAGGTACCGCAGCCGGACCAGAATTTACCTATATTATGAAAGATGCTGCCAATATGCTGCCTGACTATGAAACCTTTGGTATCATGATGGTGCCGCATAAGCAGAGTCAGGATTTATTCAACCTGCCCGGACAAATAAATCAGGTCCTGGTAAAATTCGCAGCGGGAGCCGATGTCAATCATAGCGTAACAGCCATCAAAGACATTCTGGAGCCCTATGGGAACCTGGCCAGTTTCCCCCGCAAGGACCAGTTAAGCCATGCGGCCCTGGATGCTGAATTGAGCGGTCTGAAAGCTATATCCGGCTTTCTTCCTCTGGTATTTTTGGGCATTGCAGCTGGTATCCAATTCATAATCTTGCGTCGCATGATTAAAACGCAAAGGACCCAGATCGGCATCATGAAAGCCCTGGGCTTTGACAACCGCCAGATAATCATTCATTTCAGCAGTTATGCCCTGCTGGTCTCTGTATTGGGGGCAGTAGCCGGAATACTATTTGGCATCTATATGGCTTCCATTTTTTCCGATCTGTATGCTATGTTTTTCAATCTGCCCCAGGCTATTGGAGGATTAAATTATGAAGTAATAGTGTACAGCCTCTTACTCAGCATGGGTGTAGGAGTACTGTCCGGGTTCACCGGTTCCCAGCCCGTTCTGGGCATCAGCCCGGCCGAATCCATGCGCTCACTGCCTCCCGGCAAAAGCAGTCGTTCATTACTGGAAATCTGGCCGTGGCTGTGGAATAAAATGAGCTCATCCTGGAAGATGGCCTTTAGAACCATTAGCCGCAACCGCCTGCGTTTAGTCCTGAGCATGGTTGGAATCGTATCCGCGGTTGCTCTCCTGATCATATCGATGTTTACCAATGATGCAGTGGATTACATGATGGATCAGCACTTCAACCAAGAATCTTCCTATGATTATATGTTAAGCTTCAACCAGCCAGTCCAAGAATCGGAGTTGCTGAATATCTCCCGCCTGGAAGGAGTAGAGTTAATTGAAGGCCTTTTCTCCGTGCCGGTTAGGATCCATTACAACGGCCGAAGCAGTGAAGACCTGCTAATCGGTACGGATCCTGCCAATAAATTAAAACGCCCCACTAGAGAAAATGGGGAACTCATTCCTATTCCCCGGGAAGGCATGATTATAAGCCGCAAATCAGCCGAAAGGATGGGCCTAAAAGTAGGAGATATGGTTCAGCTGGAGACCCTGCTGGGGATAGGTCCGGCACACTATGCAGATATCAAAATCATTGCCATAAATTATCAGATGTTTGGCAATGAATCCTTTGTGTCTATACAGCAGACCAACCAGATTTTACATGAAGCCCAACTGATAACCGGAGCATTAATGAATGTCGACCCTCTTTATGCTGCTGATATTGAAAGCAAACTGGCGGACATGACCGGGATCACTTCTATAGTAAGCCGGACTAAAGAAAGAGATAATATCATGAGCCTGATGGACAGCACCATATACATGGTCAGTATCATGATCCTGTTTTCTGTCATTCTGGGCTTTGTAATCATATACAATTCAGTTATTATGAGTTTCAATGAGCGCAAGCGAGAACTGGCTTCCCTGCTCACCATAGGGTTCACCAGAAGAGAGGTATCAGGCATAATGTGGAAGGAAACCATACCCCAGGCCATTCCCGCCCTGCTCCTGGGGCTGCCCGCCGGCAGACTCCTGGCCCAGGTATACATTGGCTCGGTGGATTTTGACATGTGGTACTTGCCGGTAATCATATACCCTTCCAGCTATTTACTGGCGGCATTGGGCGGCCTGGTCTTTGTGCTCTTGGGGCAATACTTAGCCGGTCGGGGTATAAAAAAGCTGGATATAGTTGAACTATCTAAAAATAATGATTGATGGGGAGGAAATTATTCATGAAGAAAAAGCGGGGTCTATACCTGGCTATAGCTGCAGCCTTATTAGTAGTCATAGCTGGGATCTATTTAATGAGCCAGGGCGCAGAAGAAGTGCCTGCAGTCACAGCTAAAACTAGCAGCATAAGTGTCAGCGTGGAAGACACCGCCCTGGTGCAAGCTGCTGAAGATTATCATGTCTTTTCCACCCAAAATGCTCGATTGAGCCATATATCCATAGAAATTGGACAAATGGTAGAAAAGGGACAAATTATCATGCAGCTGGAAAACCCGGAGCTCCAATTACAGCTGAGTGAAAGCCGCTCGCAGCTGGCCCAATCCCAATCTTCGGCAGCATCGGCTAGGGCCGGGATTAAACGCCTGGAGCGACAGCTGCAGGATGCCCGCTCCAATGTGGCTCGAATTCAAAAACTCTTGCATCAGGGGGCAGTGAGTAAAAGCGAGTATGAAAAGGCCGTTTTACTAGCAGATACCCTGCAGGAGAGCCTTAACGAACAAGCAGCTCATCAGGCTGCCTTGGAGTCTCAGGTCAAAGGAATACAGGAATCCATCAGCAAATTGAGTGAACTGGAAAAAGAACTGCAGCTATATAGTCCCATTCAAGGCGTGATCCTCCGTATACCGGTGGAATCCGGCCAACCGGTAATGGCTGGGACTCTCCTGGCATCTATTGCTGCAGTACAAGATCTGGAAATCAAAGCTGAAATACTCAGCGATGATCTAGCTGACATAGCTATCGGTCAGAAGGTAAGGATTAGCGCGCCGGTCCTGGGCGAGGTTCGGCTGGAAGGTAAAGTAATCCGGATATATCCCGCAGCCGAGGAAAAAATGTCGGCTTTGGGGGTCATACAGCGCCGGGTACCGATAATTATCAGCATTGAGGAGCAAGCCAATTTAAAACCCGGTTACGAGGTACGGGTAGCCATAGAAACCCGGCACCTGGATCAGGTAATAATCATTCCCTTGGAAAGCGTACGCAAAAATGGGCAGGGACAGGAAGAAGTAATGCTCATTCAAAATAATAGAATAAAGTATCAAGAAGTAGAAACCGGAATAAGTGATGCTAATAATGTGGAAATTAAGCAGGGCATAAAAGCCGGCGATATGCTGGTCAGGGACAGCAACCGGGAGCTAAAAGAGCATAGCAAAGTCAATCCTTACGAATAAGCCGGAGGCCAGGTTGGCTGGACCTTGATCGGGAAGCAGTCTAGAGCATTTTCCCCCGGGCATTTAGCCTGCCATGTTTAATTAAGCAGGACCATCAGCACATAACGACATCCTTGACCCAAAGCTCTCTGTGCTCTCGTAAGTTAATGAACCTTTCCCCCATTTGGATAAGAGGACGGTTCGGTTCGTCGCTGTTCATCATTACAATCCGTCCTATATCGCCATTATTTAACAGGGCTGATGCCCCCGGACAGATGCTTAAAACATAAGTCCTGAGCTTACTTACCAACAGGGGATTGAGATGGTTTTCACTGCTGTTCAATATTTCATTCATAGCATTAAAGAGAGCCATCTTACCCCGATAGGGGCGTTCGGACGTCAGTGCATCAAATACATCTGCCACAGCAACGATTTGCGCAAAAAAGTGGATTTTACTGGCCGGCAGTTTCAAGGGATAGCCCCTGCCATCCTGATGCTCATGGTGCTCCAGAACAGCCAGCATGATCCGAGGATCCTCCAGTTGCATATCCTTTACTATCTGATAGCCATAAATAGGATGTTTTTTTATCTCTTGAAATTCTAACTCACTCAGACTGCCTTCCTTATTAAGTATATCCAGGGGTATCTTGCATTTACCGATATCGTGTAATATCCCGGCCATCCCCAGCATTCTCAGTTCATGCTGGCTCATACGCAGCAATTGCCCAATCTTAATGGATACTACACTGACAGAAACCGAATGCTGCAGGGTGTACTCGTCCTTCCGTCTTAAATCCTGTAAATTCGACAAAATGTTATTGGTCTCCAGCACAGTAGGAAACAGCATGTTCATGGTTTCCTCCACTTCGCCTGCTGCCACCGCATGCCCGGCCGCCACCCTGGCCATAAAACCCCTTAAATTATCAACCGCAAGCGTGAAGACCTGAGTCATAGAGTTGGAATCGCTGGGCATATGTTCATCATCAAGGTCATAAGGGTCTGAATCAGAGCTTATCGCGATTTTGTTGTAACCCATATTTAAGAGCTGGGCGATATGTGATATTTGCAACACGGTACCCCGGGGTAGCAACAAGCGTCCGTTGTCATCATATATGTTCCTGCCCAGCTTATGATTAAGCAGTTGTTCCGACAATTCTAATATTTCCATATTACCCCTCCAGATAATACTGAATGCTATACATATCAACTTAATTTTTTCCCATATATCCTTAATATTAACATATTACCAATCATTTTGTGACCTAAAAATTAAATTTTTATTTAAATAAAATAGCTTGTTTATCATAATATATATCGCCATTATCATGGCTTCATATAGTTTATCTCCATGCATAAACTACATGAAAGTAGGCAAACTAAAACTGCCAATCTAAATATCAAAATTAATAAAGAAAGGAGCACTATGAAATGACCATAAATCATATGGAACTGCAAAATTTGAGGCATTTAATCGGAGCTCATCAGACCATGCAGAAAAAATTTGATTTTTATGCTTCTGAAGTTCAAGATCAACAGTGCAAACAAATGTTTCAACAGTCTGCCAGATCATGCCAGCAGACCAGCGAAAAACTAATGACATTTTTAGGATAGGAGGAATCGAATTTGGGAAAGCTTCAAGATAAAGAAATGGTCAATGATATTCTATCGCAGACTAACAGCAGTATCGCAGACTACGCTAAATGCATTACCGAAACAGCCAACCAGCAGTTAAGACAGACTCTGCAACAGATCCGTAATGGAGATGAGCAATTCCAGTATCAGCTGTTTCAGCTGGCCAATCAAAAAGGTTGGTATAAGCCGGCCACTGATGCTCCTGCACAGGAAATTATGCAGGTTAAACAGCAGTTGACCAGCGGCTAATTCTACATTTTTTATACAAAGAACACTAAGGGGCGTATCTTTTTAAATACGCCCCTTTTATTTTATCATCTGCTAAAATTGTGTTATATTCTATTTATTAGTTATGAAAGGAAGTCCACTCATGAAAACTTTTAGGTCAAATACTTTGTTCACTCTAACTATTCTTTTTTTGCTCATATCGCTGGTAGGATGTACTTCAACCGCTCCTGAAAATCAATCTTCTGAGCTGGCCCAGCCGCCCGTGACTGCGGTGAAACTTATAAATCCTCTGGGTCCGACAGTTATACCCGTTACCGGTATCGTAAGCGGAAATATAAAAGGCGACTTAGAAATTGATGTTCAATATTGGAATACCGTGGATGAAGCGGTAGGATTGCTGTCTGGCGATAAGGTGGAATTTGCTGTTCTGCCCGTTACTAACGGCGTAAATATGTACGCCAGTGGTATAGATCTTGTTTTGATGGGAGTTCATGAATGGAAAGTCTTTTATCTGCTAGCCTCTGAAAACGCCGATTTTAAAGACTGGACCTCTTTAAAAGGCCACAGCGTTTACACACCAACTGCCCGGGGACAAACGGTCGACGTTTTAAGCCGGTATGCTTTGGCCAAAGAAAATATTAAGCCAGATGAAGAGGTCACTTTTGCCTATGCCCCGCCTCAGGAAATCGTAGCTCTATTTAAAGAGGGCAAAATCGACTATGCCGCGCTGCCAGAGCCTTTTGTCAGCCTGGCCCTGGCTTCGGGTAAAGGAGAAATTGTGCTAGATTATCAGGAATACTGGTCTGGAATAAGTGGGAGCACAAAAGGCATTCCTATTGCCGGCCTATTCGTTAAAAAAGATTTTCTTAATAATTACCCGGATGAAGCTCAAAAAATTGCGGCTATGTTATCTGATTCTACCGCCTGGGCTAACGAAAACCCGGATACTGCTATTCAAACCAGTGCAGAAGTACTCCCTCTGCCTCCGGCAGTTATGCAGGCTGCCCTGCAGCGCATAAAATTCGAATATATACCAGCAGCGGAAGTTGAACAGGAAGTAATATTTTTTCTGCAGATTATACAGGAGACTTATCCAGAAGGAGTCAAGAAGATGCCTGATTCAGGATTCTTTGCCAAGTAATGAAGTCTTTGTACAGAGGTTTCATAGGCATAGTAATATTTTTAGCTATCTGGCAGGTGCTGGCAGTAATAGTCAATAAGAGCATTATCCCGGCACCTGCAGCAACTCTTGTTTTGCTGGCAGACTTCCTATTTTCCAGCCGGATTTTGCTGGCCGCCTGGGAGACAGCCTGGAAAGTATTCCTGGCCCTGGCGCTGGTTATGCTTATGGGCATGCCTTTAGGATTATTCCTGGGCTTATCGGACACCTTTTATGATATGTTCAGGCCCATTATTATGGTAATACAGGCAGTTCCAGTTGTTTCCTGGCTTTCTCTGGTTATATTTGCCTGGGGTATAGGCTGGAAAGGTCCCGTTTTCATTGCCTTTCTCGCTTTGCTGCCGATATCTATTCTCACCACCGTAGCAGGAGTACGCAATCTGGATAAAAATCTTCTGGAAATGGCCCGCCTTTACCAGGTGCCTCGGAGCAGGATATTAAAAGATATTTATCTCGGCTCACTGTTGCCTTTTATTGCCGCCATACTGGATGTCAGCATTGGGCAGACCTGGAAAGTGATTTTGGTGGCCGAATACTTAAGCGGGGGCAGCGGCCTGGGAGTAGAAATCCTGCGAATGCGAATGAACATTGACTTTCCCGGCGTTTGGGCTTTGACTCTTATTGCGGTACTTCTGGGTATTGCCACTGAGCGCCTTATCAAAGCGGGATTAGGGAGGTTATCTCATCAATGGACAATAGCTTGATTGTTAATGGCCTGTGCAAAGCTTATGGACCATTAACAGTTCTGGATAATTGGAACCTGACTATAAAGAAAGGGCAGCGCCTGGTTTTGCTGGGCCCTTCTGGAGCCGGTAAAACTACCTTTTTGAGAATCATCGCCCGCCTGGAGGCACCCGGCAGCGGCGTAATTAATAGCTTTGATCAAAAAATTGGCTTTGTATTCCAAGAACCAAGATTAATCCCCTGGCGCAGCGTAAAAGACAACCTCTTATTTGTAAATCAACAGGGAGATTACGAACCGATACTAGCCCGACTCAGATTAACCGGGTTTGAAGATTACTTTCCAGCCCAGTTAAGCGGAGGTATGAGGCAGAGGGTCAACCTAGCCCGAGCCCTAATAAGCGGAGCAGATCTGCTGATACTTGACGAAGCCTTTTCCTCCCTGGATTTCAGGGTTAAAGCCACTATAATAGAAGATATCAACCAGCTCTGGCTGGAAAATGGATTTACTATTATTGCCGTTACACATGACTTGAAAGAAGCTCTTTATCTGGCCGACAGAATAATCATCCTATCTAGCCGTCCCTCTAAAATTATTAATGAGATCAAAGTAGACCTAGGCCATGATCGAAGTTTCCCATCACCAAAGTTATTGGAATTAGAATCCCAACTTATAGATATCCAATCCAGTACTCAAGCGGAGGTATGATAATGTTTCAAGTGGTTAAGGATAAATTGAAGTTTGTGGAAGCCCCTGATAGGGCACGTTTCCCCTATGCTCACAGTCTATTCATCGATGATGAAATCCGGGTTTTAATCGACACTTCTTGTGGGGAAGCCCATATTGATTATCTTTTGGCTCATAATATTGATATCATAATCAATTCCCATTTTCATGAAGATCATATCATGAACAATCACAAATTTCCTCAAGCCCAAATATGGGCCCATGAACTGGATGCTCCTGCCATCCGTTCCGAAGAAGTATTTGCACAATATTATGGCTTTAGCAAATTTAACGAAGAGCAAATGGGCAAGCTGTTTTTCGAGTGGACAGGCGCGAAGCCTTCCCCCGTCCACCGGGAGTTAAGCCATGGGCAAATTCTGGACCTGGGAAAAACCAAAGTGCAGGTCATACATACCCCCGGGCACACCCCCGGGCACTGCTGCTTCTTGATGGGAGATGATATATTATTCAGTTCCGATATTGAACTCAGCAGCTTCGGGCCCTGGTATGGGCATCTGTGCAGCAACCTGGATGATTTTATTGCCTCTATTAAAGTGTGTAAAGAAATAAAACCATCCTTGATCATATCTTCCCACCGGGGAATTATCACCGAAGACATCCAGAAAAGGCTACAGAATTATCTAGACATTATATATCGCAAAGAAGAGCTGGTCCTGAGCAGCTTAAAACAACCCATGACCCTGGAGCAATTGACTGATCTGCTTATATTTCATGGTGAAATTAAAAAATTATATCGCTTATTCCGGATTTGGGAAAGGATGGCCATTTTTGTTCATCTGCAGCGTCTGATAGGCTTGGGAGAAGTTAAGCAGGTCGGGGATTACTACTACCTTGACCGGAGCTAATGTCATAACAATCCATTACTGCCGATCATTTAGCTAAATATTTTAATTGGCAAAGTGTTTAAGCTAGTAAGTTAGTACCTGGCCCCACAATAAAGTAGACCCCCAGCATTAGCAGAAATATTCCACATGTTACTATTATATATTTATACAGTGCCGGACTTAAAAATTTTCTGCCCCCGGCCACCACAGCAGCAACCAGAGTATACCAGGCCAGATCAGCCAAAATATGGCCGGAGAAAAATGAAGCCAGTCCTATCCGCCCGCTTTCAAGGGATATAGTCAAGTAAGTCAGGCCTATGGTTGCCCACCATATACTCCAAAAGGGGTTGGCCAGGCTGATGACTGCTCCAGCCAGAACTGGATGCAGGCTCTTATTGCTTGGCCCGGTTTCATTTTGATAAATGTCACCCAAGGATACAGTTCCCCTAAACGCATCCCGGCTCATAGTAAAACCTAGATAGATCAGAAACAGGCCCCCCAGCAGCGCAATAGTACTGCTTACCGCTGTATTGCTTAAAAAAGCTGATAGACCTGCTACCAAGGCTAATATCAGAATTAATTCCAGAACCCCATGACCTAAAACAATCAAGGGCCCGGCAATAAAGCCCCTTCTTATACTCTCCGCAATAGTGACCGTCAGCAAAGGACCAGGCATTATCGCACCCGAAAGCCCAACTAAGAAAGCAGTCAAAAATAGCGCAGTAATTGTCATTAAGAAACCACCCCATATCCTATAAATATAGTAACTGTGGACATGGGCATTGTAAATACTATTATCCTGTTTATACTTTTCCTGTGAATCCCGGCCCCCTGCGAAACTAATACTATATTAGACTTAATCCGACTAAAGAAGTTATAATTAAAACTACTCGGCCTTTTTATTACCGTAGAACAGACGTATTTATACAAGGAGGATTATCTATGCTTACCTTTGGCCCTATACCCTCTCGCAGGCTGGGACGCAGCCTGGGAGTCAATAATATACCACCCAAAATATGCACCTACTCCTGCGCATACTGCCAGCAGGGTCATTCCAGTAAAGTCCAGATTGAACAGCATTTTTTCTACCCCCCGGAAGATATCCGGGATGCGGTGCAAGATCAGATTGACCTGCTTGTTGCTGCTGGCGAAAATATCGATTATATTACCTTTGTTCCTGATGGAGAACCTACTCTGGATATCAATCTGGGACGGGCTATAGACCTGATAAAACCGATGCATATACCCATAGCAGTAATTACCAATGCTTCACTGCTTTGGAAAGCAGATGTAAGAGCAGCCTTGACCAGGGCTGATTGGGTTTCAGTCAAGATTGATACTGTGGATGAGAAAATATGGCGTAAAATTGATCATCCCCACCGGGGACTTTCCCTGCCCTTGATAATGGAAGGTATCCTCAAATTCGCCTCAGAGTATCAGGGTAAATTATATACAGAAACTATGCTGGTGCAGGGATTAAATGATAATCCTGAAGACCTGGAGCAGACCGCGCATTTCATTGCTCAGCTAAAACCTGTGGCAGCTTATATTTTAATTCCTACCCGTCCTCCAGCTGACCAGAAGATAAAACCCCCGGAAGAAAAGACGGTGAATACCGCGTATCAAATATACTGCAAGTATATTGATAAGGTAGAATATTTTATCGGGCACGAGGGGGATAGCTTTACCTATACCGGCAACCTGGAACAGGATCTATTGAGCGTAACTTCTGTTCATCCTATGAGGGAAAGTGCGGTTAAAGAACTTTTAGAGAAGGCCGGACAGCAATGGACTGTGGTGGAGCAGCTTATTGCGGATGGAAAACTCATAGAACTGGACTTTGATGGTAATAAATTTTATATGCGTAAACTTTTCGATAACTACCAACGTTAAGGCTCTTCATCTCTTGGGATCATTAAAGAGTACTGCTTTTTTAGCAAAATCATTATTAATAAGCAGATGAGGCTCTACCCTGGCTTCCAGTTCACCTGTACTCTGCATAATTTCCTCCAGATAATCGAAGGAAGCTTCATCCATCACGCTGCTTACCCGCCAGGTATTCTGCTGCTGGTATCTTTCTATGGCTGCAGCCAGATCACTCAGTTCCTCATTAGGGAAGAACGGCCCTAGGGCCAGGGCCGTTTCCGCTGGCGAATGGCTATCCGCCCACAGCTGAGCCTGGTATATGGCATTACAAAATTTCTGAACCGATGCCGGATTCTTTTCCAGATAGCTCTTTCTGGCCATATAAACCTGATCTGGAATATCGCCTATGGCGGTCCCCAGAGATATTAAGGTATAGCCGGCAGCCTGCTTTTCCAGCTGAGTGGTCGCAGGTTCGCCGAGAAGCACATAGTCACTATTTCCCATTAAAAAAGCTTGAGTAGCAAATAAATTTATATCCAGCTGCACATCTTTACCCGGCTCCAGCCCCTGCTGCAGCAGAATATATCTTAGAAACATGGCTTGCCGGCCTGGATATCCCAGCATAACCTTCTTGCCCTTAAGCTCCTGCCATTGAAAATCAGCCTCCCCTGGCCGGCTCAGGAGGAATGAGCCCTCTCGCTGAGTCAGCTGAGAAAAATTGATCAGCTGGTCCGCTTGCCCCGCCTGATAAGCTGTTATACTATTTCCCGCCGCAGTCACCGCTATATCCGCCCGCCCCTCCTGCAGGGCCTTAATTAGTTCTTCGATACTGGCTGTGTTGTGGATCTCGACTTCCAGCCCTTCGGCAGCAAAAATAGCCTGGGTCACAGCAACATATTGAGGAGCGTACAGCAGGGAGGGAAGGACCTCATAAAGCCTCACGCTTTCAGTCGAAACCTCAGGCTGTTCATCGCTATTATAGCACCCCACCAGTCCCATGGTCGTGAGCAGAACAACTGCCAACCAGGCCCTCAGCAGCTTTTGCATGCGATATCCCTCCTCATTTCATTGCAGCGCTAAAAAAATACCCTATAATATGACTTATGAAGAGGGGTATGTCTTAAATGCCTAATCATTATAAATAAGCAGCAGGAAATATATACAAAAAAGCGGGTTGAAAGATAAGGTACAATAAATTGAGCAAATTTGAAAAAGCGTCCTGAAAATATAGAAAATGGACAGCCACTTGGTAAAATAGAGTTAACCCAACAAGATCTACCAAGAAAGGAGCCGCGGAACCATGTCCAGTAATAAGATTATACATTTAAATGAAGGAGCCATAAAGCACTCTCCCGGAAAGTAAAATTCAGCTTATAAGTAAAAATAGCGGCTGGATAGATTAATCTTCCAGCCGCTGCTTCAATCTTAAGGTATTATTTTCTCCGCCTCATGAATATCCCAGCTGCTATCATCGCCAGCCCGGCCGCATTGTAAATAATATAGTCAGCCCCGGTCCGGGGAAGCGCAGGGTCAGGTAACAGCGGCTCTGGTTCCGGAAGCCCAGTCGGTTCGGGTTCTTCAGGAACAATTATCGGTTCTAATGCTTCGGGTTCCTCAGGAATGATTATTGGTTCTACCGACACGGGTTCCTCAGGAATTACCGGATCTACCGGCTCCGGTTCTTCAGGAATGATCACCGGTTCATCTGCTCCCCCACCACCTGAAGATGGTGGATCTGCTCGAAGTATGGTTAATTTAATACTGTCTGCCGCCACACAGTTGTTAATATCCAGCACTTTCAAATCAAAGAAAACTGTACCATAAAACCCGGCAGGCTTAGTCCACATGGTCCGATTTGCACTGGCATCCTCAAAATTCCCGCCGGTACCATTATCAGTCCAGACAAAACTGTACGGCGGAGTTCCTCCCGATGCAACCGCCTCCAGTGACCAAGTCTTATCATCTGCTAAAGACTCGATATTGATATCCGCCTTAATGCATCTTACTTGCACACCGTCTTTATCCAGTGGAAAATCCACCCGGACTACATCATCCATTTCTGAATTAAAATATTCCAGATAAGCTTCATCGTTGACATTATAGATTCCGCAGGGTTCATGGCCAATCCACCTGACCTGGTAGGACAGACTGATGTCCGCGGAAGCAGAGCCAGTGTCTATACTCCAGCTGATACTATGGTCATCTGCTTCCCCTCCATCACTGATGCTACCCTCAATAAGCTCAAAATGAGAAGACAGCATATCCCTCACTTCGGCCCGGTCAATTTCATAAATTATTTGACCGGCGATATCATTATATATCCCAGCTAGATCAGGAGCAGAGAAAGTTTCGTAATATCCGCTGTTCTGAGCACTTTGCAGGGTATCCCGGGCTATATCCACACACTCCGGGTACTGGCTTTCTATTCCACCCAATAATCCCACTGTATATACTGAGGCAAGCTCCCGCGCCTCTATACCCGCATCTATCGCAGCATCTGTACATGCTGTGGAAGCCGTCGGCCAGATGCTGCATTTATGGCGTACGCTCTGGTTGGCCACTCCATCACTGAGCAAAACGATGGCTTTATTACTATCTGCTGCAGCATGGTCCCGGATCTCCTCCCTGGCCAGGATAAAAGCTTTTTCTATATTGGTCCGGCCATCTGCTCGCAGACTATTAATGGCATCTTCGATCTTGTTGAAATCTCCGCTAAGCCCCTGTTTCAGGCTGGCCTTACTCTCATAACTTACCACGGCCACCCTGCTATTGCTATTGGCTGCCAAAATATCCCCGGCAAAATCAATAGCTGCTTCCTGGGCATATTGAATCGGCCAGGGCTCTTCCCCCTCATCCATGCTGCCCGAGCAATCCATCACCAGTATCACATCACAGGGCGTGGTAGAAAGCTCCTGCTCTACATGAATCTTCAATTCCACATCAAACACATTGCACTGTCCGGCTACCGGACTAACCATCTTATCCAGCGTAAAATACTCATCCGGGGCATAAGCACCCTCACCTTCGTCAATCACTTCCATGCCATAGGCAGGACTTGGAGCCGGGATACTGCTCATAAAAATGAATAAACCCAGCAACAAAATAACGACCGGCAAGTTTTTATTCTTACCCCAGGATACAAATCTCTTCAAAATCAAAATCCCCCTTTTCCCTTTATTTACTTTGGACGATAAAGAATGGCTATAAGTTGCCATGGGCAGGCAATAAACGCATGGCAGTATATGGGAAACCAAGGGGACGGTTCTTCTGGTTCGTTCTTAAAGCCTTATCAATCTTTGCT
>CAZHHJ010000002.1:0-27260 GCA_964531295.1 uncultured Syntrophomonas sp. | reverse complement strand
GAAACCAAGGGGACGGTTCTTCTGGTTCGTTCTTAAAGCCTTATCAATCTTTGCTGACCATTAGACATTACTCAACTTTTATTTAGAAAGTCTTCCCGGCACTTCAGAGCATCCTGGCACTCCAGTCTAAAATAATCCCGCTCCTCGGACTGCAGAGCACTCTTTAATAGCTCTTCCGCCCATTGGTCTGGAACAAAGCCCAGGGTCCTTATGGCCAGAGCCTTTTTCTGCAGCTGGGGGGCATACATGCGTGTAACTTGCTTAAAATGGAGGTCATAGGCCTGTATATAGCCTTTTCTTATTGCGGGGCCATATACATGAATAGTAAGCGCTGTTTTATCCAAGGCCTCCATCTGGTGTATACCCTTATCCAAAGGCAGTACCACCGTAACTTCTCCCGGCGTGCACACGTGATCAGCACTGATCTGCACCTCTGCATGATGCCCATCCCGGACCAGCAGGTCAAACTTACGCTCTCTGATCTGATTGATATGGACACCCACCAGGCCCCAGGCTCCATGGTCATGAACCGGATATTTCAAGCCGGTCTCCCAGATGTAGGCGCGGATAGAGAATAGTCTCTGGGGACTGCGATATAGCAGAATTTCATTGGCATCCATGGACAAGGGCTGTACTTGAAGAAATTCTTTATCCAGAACCAGACGGGATAGGGTTTCATTAAACCATCCCTGTGCAGACACCAGCTTAGCCAGCAGTTCGCTCCCCGCTGTATAGATCTCCGCTTGCTCTGGATTTCGGCTTAACAGGTCAGTAAAGCTTTGTGTAAAATCCCCCAAATTCATCATCAATCACACTCCTCTCTATGCTCCTGGCATAAATTCATATTCTTCCCGACCTGGCCAAGCCTTTCTTTACTACCAGCTTCCATATTTTCTTATATGGGTCCAGGCTTTATAATCAGGATCGTCCGGGTTAAGGTCAAGAGCTTCGGTCTCCCGGAGATATTTTTTCAATATCCCCTTCTGCTTATATAACAAACGATCCTTACCTATAGGGCATACTTTGATACAGATGCCACAGGGATAAGATCTCCTGCGGCTCAACTCCTCGGCCATTTCGGTACAGGCCAGTTTGTCGTAATCAGCGATAAGCTCATCCTCTTTAGGCTTCAACGCATCTTTCGGACAGCATTTAGCACAGGCCAGACATTTGATACATAATTCCTTTTCAATCATCGGGTCTGCTTCTATATCGGCAGAAGCAAACACCGATACCAGGCGCACCCGGGGGCCAAACTCGGGGGTAAGCAGATTATGACTCAAACCAATGGTACCCAGACCGGCATATTTTCCTGCCATCACATGGCTGAAGGCTGCAAATGGTTTTTCTTTCAGTACTTTTAAGCTGCCATAGCCGTCCCGGGGGAAAAAGAAAGCTGCCTGCTGCAAACGGTTTAAAAACCTCAGCAGGTTAAAAGCCAGGCTATCCAGTTCCCGGTTGCAGGTATCATACAATTCTTTGTGCAAAATGGAAGGTGTAGTCTCAACAATAGGCAGGGGCATCACCATTCCTGCTACTATGACCGTTTTAGCTGGTGCCCAGAGAGACTGGGGCCAGAAATCAGGCGGAACTTCATTCATCTTTTCCCAGCGGTCAATCGATGCAAAACCCAGTAAATCGGCACCATGGCTGAAACAAAAATCCTTTATCTCTTGTTTAAGTTCTTTATTCCCGGGGATAAGATCACTATCATATTTTCCAGCCTTCATTTCCCATCACCTCAATTTTTTTCGCTGCCAGGCACCATGGCTTAGGCAGGAAAACCATGTTTTTTTAATTTCCGGTACAGGGTGGAGAGATCAATCTCCAGTAATTCAGCAGCTCGAACCCTATCATGTTCTGCATCCTGTAAGGCCTTCTCAATAATATCCCGTTCGAACTCCCTGAGCGAATTTTTCAGGCCCTGTTTTTCATGTGCTGCGCGGTTCAAATCCAGACGTCTTTTGATAAACATAAAATGCCTGGCATCCAGCAGTTCTGTCTTCTCCATATCGGCCAGAATCATAGCCCTCTCCATTATATTCTCCAATTCCCTGACATTGCCGGGCCACGCATAAGTGCTCAGCACCTCCAGGGCACTGCAAGATATCTCTTTGATTGCGGTATTCAAGCGGCAGTTCAGCCTGGACATGATATGCCGACAGAGCATTGGAATATCTCCCGGTCTTTTCCTCAAGGGAGGTATATCTAATCTAACCACATTCAAACGATAATACAGATCCTCTCTGAAAACACCGCACTCGATCATATCCTCCAGGTTTCTATTGGTAGCCGCGATAACTCTTACATTAACGCGTATAGGACAGCTCCCCCCCAGGCGCTCTATTTCGTTCTCCTGTAGTGCTATTAGTAATTTGCTTTGCATGGAGGCAGACATCTCTCCTATTTCATCCAAAAAGATGGTGCCCCCACTGGCCAGTTCAAATTTCCCCGGTTTACCGCCTTTTTTGGCTCCTGTAAAGGCTCCCTCTTCATAACCAAAAAGCTCAGCTTCCAAAAGATTTTCTGGAATAGCAGCACTATTTATTCTCAAAAACGGAAAGCGGTTGCGGCTGGATTGATTATGTATGGACTGAGCAAACAGTTCTTTTCCGGTACCGCTTTCCCCGCAGATAAGAACGGTGCTAATAGTATGCTGGGCCACCTGCCGGGCAAAATTTTTGACCTTTTTAAAAACTTCATTTTGGCCTATTATATCTTCAAAATTGTATCTGGCCTTGTATAGGTTATCAACCTCGTCTTTATACATATTTAATTCGGTTATAAGGTTTTCAATAGTATCCTGAGCATTCCAGATATCCATAAATACGCTATAAGCAAAAGCGCCTACCACCTTGCCTTCTTGTGAAATTGGTATACATGAAGCGATCATATTATAATCATTAATTCTCCAATTGTAACCGACTATGGCCTTCCCGGATTCCAAGACTGTTAACACCCGGGTGTGGGGTGTGATTTCTTTGGCCGCCCGGCCCATCACTTCTTCCCGGCTTAAACTTAAAACCTTAAGATAAGTCTCGCTTATTGACACAATCCTTCCGCGATCATCAACTATCATCGCTGCCATAAACCGGTTTTCGGTAAATAAATTCTCCAATATCCTTCCTATTTCCAACTTGCAGTCCCCCCCCATTGAATCCAGCCTGATATTTCTGTCTATATTCCAACCTGAATCTTGACAGCTCGGGTTTGAATTACATAAATATGCAGGAGCCATTCAAGCTATTGTTTATGAAATCAAACCTGCCCTTCGGAAACTGTGAGCGTCAATAGTTTTATAAAGATTATATCATAAAAGGGATCAGGCTTAACTGAACTTAAACTAGCTTAAGTTCAGTTAAGCCTGATCCCTGAGCCACACATTTGCAGCTATAAAGCTTTATTGACTTTTCTCCAGATGCCCTGTTCCTCAGCACTTTTCACCAGGTCATCCCGCACTTGCGGATGGGCCAGATTGATAAGCCCCTCTGCCCGCTGCCACACCGACCTGCCCTTCATTTCAAACTTCCCATATTCAGTAACTATATACTGGGCCACTGCACGAGGGGCGGTCACTATAGACCCCGGGGTTAAGGTCGGGACTATTCTGCTCACTATATTACCGGCCTTATCGATGTTGCATGATGGCAGACAAACAAAAGATTTGCCCCCCCGTGATTCATACCCGGCCAGCACAAAATCCAGCTGTCCCCCGGTGCCGCTGATTATCCTGGTTCCTACCGATTCTGAGCATACCTGTCCATAAAGGTCCACTTCTATTGCATTGTTAATGCTGATCAGATTATCATTTGAAGCGGCAATGCCTGGATTATTAGTATAATTAACCGGATACATGGCACAGCGTAAATTATTGTTGATAAACTCATAAAGTCTTTGCGAGCCCAGGGCAAAAGTATATACCATTTTCCCGGGATCAATGTTTTTTTTCATATTAGTGAGGCGGCCCGCCTCAAACATGTCTACATAAGCATCCACCAGCATTTCAGTATGACAGCCCAGATCCTTCAAATCTGAATCCGCTATCATCTTGCCCACCGCGTTGGGCATTCCCCCGATTCCCAACTGTATACAGCACTCATCTCTCATTTCCTCGATAATAAATAGGGCTGCTTTTTCATCCACGGCGGTGTATGGACTGCTCGGGAGTTCCCTCAGGGCAGGATTATCGCCTTCCACTATATAATCCACTTCTGTTATATGCACCGCCTCTTCATACCCTCCCAGACAGCGCGGCATATTCTGGTTTATTTCCACCATGACCACCTGGGCCCGCTCACAGACTGCCCGAGTATGTGAGCCCTGAGGGCCAAAATTGAAATAACCGTGTTCATCCATAGGCCCCACCTGCAGCATGGCCACAGCCAGGGGATCGATATGTTCCCTGACATACCTGGGCAGCTCTGAATAACGCATAGGAGAATAATAAACCGGACAACCTCTTTTGATCAGAGCACGGTCCAGGCCAGACAAATGCCAGGAATTCCAAGTAAAAGTTTCACCCTCCGGGTCAACTTCCAGTATTCGGCCTGGAATGATGTTTAAAAGGCTCCATATCTTGATATCTTCCAGCTCATCTTTTCTGGCTGCCAGGGCCCGGTCCAAACTGACTACCTGACTATTCATGGTACCATAGTCAATCCAATCTCCAGATTTAATTACTCCTGCTGCTTCAGCTGCGGATACTACTTTGCTGCTGTATTCCCGCCAATAACTCAATTTTCTCTCCCCCTTGAACTAGAATTATATTTTAGTAAATAGTAAAGAATTATTGCTTTATTCACCGGCCCAGCTTACTGCCCCTAGCGCTTAGCAGCTGTCTGCCTGCTGCATAATTGTGGAATATCAGCAGGGACTCAACTTTCCCGACAATAACAAACAGCAGTTTAAGCTTCAATTTTATTGCTTCTTTTCCAAAACCCCAGATCAGTAGCCTCTTTTATTAGCTCATCCCGAAAATCTGGATGGGCAATATCGATCAAGCTCTCAGTCCTCTTCCAGATCGACTGGCACTTCATCAAAGCTTTACCGTATTCGGTAACAATATAATGGGTCATCTGCCGGGATACCGTGCAGGCTGCCCCAGGAGTCAGGAAAGGCTTGATCTTGGATTGCAGATTACCTTTTTTATCATTAAAAGTGGAAGAAGTGCACAAGAAACTCTTTCCCCCCGGGGAGTGATAGGAACCCAGAACAAAGTCCCACTGTCCCCCGGTCCCAGTGATCTGCCGGGGTCCCTGCATTTCAGAGGTGACCTGCCCGTAGAAGTCAACTTCCAGACAGCCATTGATGGAAACCATATTGGAGATTCTGGCAATAACCGCCGGATCATTGGTATAATCTACCGAATAACAAGCGATCATGGCATTACGATCCATAAATTCATACAGCTCGGGCGAACCCAGGGCAAACGAACACGCTATTCGTTTGCGGTCAATTTCCTTTTTCCGCCCAGTGATGCTGCCATTTTTCCACATCTCGACATAGGCATCAGCCATCATCTCGGTATGGACCCCGAGGTCCTTTAAGCCGGCCGCTGCAATTTGTTTGCCCAGATAATTAGGCAGACCGCCGATACCCAGCTGAATGCAAGACCCATCATGGATATCTTCCATTATATGATCAGCAATCCTTTTTTCCGCCTCGGTCGCCTCCAATATCGGAGCATTGGCCATAGGTTCATTTTCGCCCCGCACGATGAAGTCTATCTCTGATATATGGAGCTGATGACCATTCCCCCCATATACATAGGGCATTGTCTCATTTTCTTCTACTATGGCTATTTTGGCGTTTTCTACCACTGCTTCGCAATGAGAGGCATTTATACCCAGATTGAAATAACCGTATTTATCCATAGGGCAGACCCGCAGCATGGCCACATCTACCTCCACTTCCCGATTCCGGTAATAACCGGGAACTTCATGGTAGAGTAAAGGGGAAAAACTACAAATGCCCTGGTCGGCCAGCTTGGCATCCCAAGCGCTGTAATGCCAGCTATCCCACTGGAAATGTTCCATAGTAGGATCACTTATTGGTACCTCAGGAAAGGGGGGCAGGGAAATACCGCTGCGAATATGGACTCCGTAGAGTTCATCTTTCCTTTTAGCCAGGGCTTTATCCAGAGCTTTGGGGTAGCCGTTAAAATACATATAGTCCACCCAGTCTCCGGATTTGACTACCTTTACAGCTTCTTCGGGAGTGCGAAATTTCTTTTTATACTCACTGCTAAACATCAATACTCCTCCTTCAAACAATCAAAAAATATCTTTGGCAATTATTAGTTCTGCTCTTGGATTGAAACGACTGGTATAACGGAAAGCTTAAAAGCAGCCAGGAAAAGCTTTAAGCGCCCATTATACAGCCTAAAATGACTCTTAGCCGCGGAGAACGTCACCGGCAATTACCAGCCTTTGAACTTCAGCCGTGCCTTCAAATATTTGGAATATCTTAGCATCCCGCATATATTTCTCAACCATATACTCTTTAGTATATCCATAACCTCCGTGGACCTGAACCGCATTAAGGCTCACTTTCATCGCTGCTTCCCCGCCCCAGTATTTAGCCAGCGATGCTTCCCGGGTATAGGGCAGACCCATATCCTGATTGTTAGCCGCTTTTTGATATAAAAGGCGTGCGGTTTCAACCATCACTGACATATCTGCCAGCATAAACTGCACCGCCTGGAAACTCGCAATAGGTTTTCCAAATTGCTGCCTGTCCTTGGCATACTGTACCGCGCATTCAAAAGCCCCCTGGGCAATCCCTACCGCCATGGCTCCCACCACCGCACGGGAGATATCCAGGGTCTTCATAGCTATTTTCATGCCATCCCCTTCTTTGCCCAGCAGATTGCGGGCCGGAACCCTTACATCTTCGAATATTACCTGGGTGGTATTAGAACTCCTGATGCCCATCTTATTCTCCGGTTTACTGATACTGATTCCCGGGGTATCGCGATCTACCATAAAACTGCATATACCTTTGTGTCCTAATTTTCTATCCAGGGTAGCAAAAACCGTATACAATTTAGCAACTCCTCCGTTGCTTATAAACTGCTTGGTGCCATTAAGGATATAGTCATCCCCGTCCTTCACACAGCGGGTAGACAATCCTCCCGCATCAGACCCAGCACCTGGCTCAGTCAAACAGAAAGCGGTAATAGCACCTTCCATCATCCGCCCATACCACCATTTCTTTTGTTCATCGCTGGCCGCGATGAACACCGGGTCAGGTCCCAAGAGTGTACTGGCAGCCATAGTAGTGGCCAGACCTGCATCTCCCCGGCTTATTTCTTCCGCCACAATGCATTGCCCGAGATGATCGATACCCGGTCCGCCATATTCAGCCGGTACACCGCAAGTCATAAGCCCCAGTTCCTGCAGCTTACTAATGGTTTCCCAGGGAAATATATGTTCTTCATCCCACTGCTGACAATAGGGTAAGACCTCATTGTCGGCAAAATCCCGAGCCATCTTCCGAATCATCTCTTGTTCTTCAGTCAAGCGAAAATCCATATATATTCCTCCTCCTTCTATTTCAGGCAACTGACAAAATTTCTATCTGCGCCACCTACCTACCGGTAAAAATCGGTTTTCTCTTTTCTAAAAAGGCTGTAAAACCCTCTTTCTGATCCTGGCTGGCAAACAACATGGCCCAGGATTTTTGTTCGTACAACATCCCTGAGGCGAGATCTACACCGTTCCCATAATTAATACAATTTTTAGCCGCTTTAAGAGCCAGGGGAGATTTGGCAGCTAGTTTTCCCGCCAGTTTAAAGGCTTCTTCCATCAGTATTTCTTTAGGAAAGACCTGGTTTACAAGGCCAATCTGCAATGCCCTATCTGTATCAATGTTGTCGCCGGTATATATAATGTATTTAGCCCAGCCTGGCCCTACCGTCCTGGCCAGCCTCTGGGTGCCACCTGCTCCAGGTATAATTCCTAGGTTTATCTCCGGCAAAGCGAATACCGTTCCTTCAGAAGCCAAACGGATATCTGCAGCCAGAGCCAGTTCACAACCTCCCCCCAGAGCCACACCATTAATGACTGCTATCACCGGTTTATCAAGATTATCGATCTTATTCAAGGCCGCCTGTGCTAAAGCAACGAATTTTGCTGCACCCATGGTATCCAGTGAGGCTATGTAAGCAATATCTCCCCCGGCCGCAAAGACTCTGTTGCCTCCAGTCAGGATGACAACCCGCACCTCATCATCCCGGGCGATCTCATCCATCAGCAGGGATAATTCTTCCAGTAGAACATCATTCAGACCATTTAAGGATTCTGGCCGATTTAAGGTTATGGTCCCTAATCCATCCTCTTGCTTAAAAAGTAGGGTTTTAAAATCCATAGCAACCTCCCCCTTATTTGGTATAATCATACGATCCCCGGCCCATTTTTATGCCTGGGTGTCAGGCTTTTGCTTCTCCACCCCCTTTTACAGCCCTGTTGCTAAATAGAAGCAATTTTCATGCCAATGTTTCTCATTGCCTGGAGATGCGGTTCTATTCGCTTTCTCTTCATATATTAAAATTTATTGGCGTAAAGTATTTGGCGATCTTGCCAAATACTTAATTTTAACCCTGACTTACTTTCGACTTTAGGCGCACTTGCAAGCGCAAAAGAGACTTTGGCGAATATGCATATACCAAAGTCTCGTGCCATAACTGTCCAATATAATTCACTGCCTCAGGCACTGCTCTTGATACAATCTTCATCTATTTTAAAAGTAGTGCTGATAGCCTGCACCGGGCAAGTAGAAAGGCATTCTCCACAGCGAATACACTCTGGGCTGTTAGGTTCCTTATACATGGCCACACCCATTTTACAGTTCCGGGCGCATTGCCCGCACTCAATACATTTTTCCGCATCCACCCGGTAGCGGTAAATACTAATAGGGTTAAATAAGCCATATATGGCACCCAGCGGGCAGATAATCTTACAGAAGGGACGAAAGGATAGGATAGAGAGTATTATTGTCATTATCAGTAAGAATAATTTAAATAGAAACAGGCTCCCAGCCGCATCCCGCAAGTCAGAATGGCTGGCCAACAGCGGTATACTTCCTTCCAGAGTTCCTGCCGGACATATATATTTACAGAAATAAGGGTCCCCTATTCCCAGCTTATTCACTAAAACCATAGGCAAAAATAATACAAAAACAAGCAGTATCACATATTTAATATACCCCGCCCAGCGTGGTATGATCCAGGTCGAGGAAGGCAGTTTATGTAAAAGTTCCTGAACGAGTCCAAAAGGGCAGAGCCATCCACAGATATAGCGGCCCATAAAGACCCCCAGGAGCATGAGAGTTCCGCCAACATAATAGGAGAAAGTATATCTGCTGCTGGCCAGGATGGTCTGCAAGGCCCCTAAAGGGCAGGCACCTATAGCAGCCGGGCAGGAATAACAGTTTAATCCCGGTACGCAAATATGTTTGCTAGCCCCCTGGTATATTCGACCCGAGATAAAACCAGACAGGTTAAGGTTACTGAGCAGAGTGCTTATATATTGTACTGTTCTCCTCTTCAAATCAACCCATCCCTATACATTCCAGGCAAATCTTTATCGCTTTCTCATATAGACTGACCGCCTCACCCCGAAACACCCCGAGTAGCAACATAACTGCGCCAGCGGCCAGGAGAATTATTCTCAAATGTTTTTTATTGATGAGGATCTTCCGCCTTTCATGTGTGGCTCTTGCTCTGCCTGGCCAGGATCTCGTCAATTGTCTTCAGGTAAGTGCTATAATCCCGGCTGCCGCTAATAATAGTATCCAAGAGCCGGCCTTCAGAATCGACAAATACTGTAACCGGCACATAATCAAATTGGCTGATCAGATGCTCTGTTAATGAGCGATCCGGCAAAAGGTTCACATAAGTAATTTCCAGGGCCGCAGCTATCTCCCGGGCGGCAGGCAGCTTTTTATCGGCCACGATACCAATGATTTGTACATTCCTGGCCTGAATATCCTCATGCAGTCTTTGCAGATCGGGCATCTCATTTATGCACGGTCCGCAATAAGTAGCCCAAATATTTATCATGGTAAGTTCAGATTTACCGAATATTTCATTAGTTACATAGTTATTCTCCAGGTCAACAGCTTTGAAATCAGGCAGTACCGTACCAGCCCCAAATTCTTCACTATCCTGGCTGATAGATCCGCTATCAGAACTGCTATCCTTGGGGTCCGCTACCTTATCACATCCCCATAAAACACTTAGTAGCAATATACCCAGGAAAATGATACCCCATCTTCTCATGTGCCGATCCTCCATTTTTACATATATCCCTGGCATATGCCCCCAACAATGACCCCTACAAGCGCTCCAACCATTCCACGATCACTCTTCCTAATTCCTCTTCATGTTCACTATAGAAATGGTCTGCACCGGGTATCTCTACTGACATAGTTGTATCAAAAACAGCGGCCTTAGCCTTAATCCTCTCCACTAAAGCCGGACTGACCGGCGGAAAATCCTGGCCCCCCCTGCTTATAAGCATCGGGCAGTAGATATTTCGGACCAGTTCTTCAGTGTCGGCCGGAGTGCCTGGTCCATAAAAACTCAAAAAAGTTTTAGCGGTGAAAATCCAGGGCATGGTTCCCCGGCCTTTCAATACAATAAGCTGTTCTCCCATACCCAGCTCATTTAATTCTCGCGCTTTAAATAATCCTCGCTCATAATAATCGTCTGTAGCCAGATAACGCATCATCTCGGTCACCGATGGCGGAGGACTTATCAGCACTAATCCTGCCACTTCCGGAAACTGGGCCTGGTTCTGGGCATAGACAATCTTAGGAATGGCCTGGCTGTGTGCCAAGAGCACCAGGCGTTTATATCCTCTGTTGCTCATAAATGCTATCATGGCCCGAGTATCTTTAATACAATCTTTGAATACATCCCGCATTAAACCAATAACTGGCTTTTTATCATTATCCGGAGCAGTTCCAAAATCGTGCCCCCGGTTGTTAGCACTCAGGCAGGTGTAACCATGGTTAATTAAAATGCTCGGCAAAAATCTGCCCATGCCAGTATAGAAGTTCATGGCCGCCCCGTGCTGGATAATAACCGCCGGCTTAGCCTGCTCAGCTTCATATAACGCCCCATGCAGGACTATCCCATCTTCAGTTTCTATGCTAATTAGCTCGTTTATCATATTCTTGCTGCTCCCCAAGACTCTTTACATACCAAGAGAACCGTCCCCTTGAGTTTCCCCTTGAGTTAGCCCCTTGAGTTAGCGAGCTTTTTTAATAAACTGTTTAAGCTTATCAACTAGCTCTTTTTTGGCAGAAGCCGACTTGATCTTTTTGTTTATTAAATCCATTTCCGGGAATATCCCCTGGATGTTTCTTCTAACTTTAACCACCTCATTGAAAACCATTTTATCATCCTTTTTGACCAATACTCTGACTTCATAATCTTTAGTCTTTTCAATTTTGTGCCCTTTCATCTGGGTGGCATTGAGAATTTCAAAATTGTATTCTGCCATTAATTCTCCCTCCTGACCTATTGACGGTCAAAGTAATGTTATATATTATTCGCGTTTTGATGCTATTTCCCTGCATAATAGGATGTTACGCTGGTACTTGCTTATCAGCAGCCCGGATTTAAAAAAAGCCGGTCGATGAAACCGGCAGATAGATTGCTAATTTTCTTTCACTCGTTTTATTAATACTGAGTATTATCAGGGCTGGCTTGACTCTGAGGGATATTGTTGCGGATCAAAAATAAGAATATGGGCAGTAAACCTAAGAGCATGGATAATAAAGTATATAACACCGCATTATTTTTGCTGTACATTTCAAAAAGTTTATAGGTGAACATCACGAAAACCACCATTGCTGCAAGCATTATCAACTGCCCCAGTAGCGGAATAGGACTAAGTACCGAAGCGCCTACCATCACTGCAGGTATAATGAATTCCAACTTATCCAGTTTAAAACCAAATAAATCCATGCTTCCCACCAGCATACCCAAAAGATACAAATCTGCTACCGGCACCCATCCCAGCCAGGGATTTTCGAATCCCCGATTGGCAGCCAGAGCACTTATTCCCAGAGACTTTAGTACATAAAAGACCACAAAAACAACTAACAATACAAATCCCAATGCACTCATCAAACCGTAAAACGCTGCCTCTCCTCCAGTCATAAAATATACCTCCTATACCTCTTATTATAAAGCCAGAAATCATCTATCCCGTATACTCTAGCCCCGTATCATTCTATGTATCCTCCAGTCAAAAATGTATGGCGGTAGGATAAATTCTTACTTTATACTATTATTAGACATATTTTAACTTTCTCCTACCTTTGCTATATAAAATTTTTCCCGGGGAGGCACAGGGAATTTCCCTGTGCCTCCCTCCCCCCTTATTCCCAGGCCATTTTATAAATAGCCCTAACATCCTCTTTCTGCAGTTTTTTCAGCCTACCCAGAGGTCTCTGCTGTACGGCATTTTCTGCCAACCTCTCCAGGTCTTCGTATTTCACCCCCAGCTCCTTAAGGGTTACCGGAGCCCCAATCTCCCGGAAAAAGTCAATCAACTTCTCTATGGCCTGCAGGGCTTTCTCCTCCGCGGTCCCGGAATTAATACCAAATATTTTTTGTGCAAAACGAGCAAAAGTTTCCAGATCTTCTTTATATACATAACGCATCCAGGCCGGGGTCACTACCGCCAGACCAGCCCCATGGGCTACATCATAAAAAGCGCTCAGGCTGTGCTCCATATCATGGGCAGCCCAATCTCCACCTCTTCTTCCCGTCCCGTTAGAATTGTTTAAAGCCAAGGTAGCCGCCCAGGCTATTTGGGCCCGCGCTTCATAGTCAGCAGGATTGGCCAGTAATATTTTAACGTTTTTCATCACCGTTCTGATAATTGCCTCGGAGTATTCCTGCATCAGTTCCACATCTTTGCTGCCATCGAAATATAACTCAAAAACATGACTCAAAATATCTACCGCCCCATTAACAGTATCCTGTGGCGAAAGATAGGCTTGAAACTCCGGGTCAATAATGGACACGCGGGGAAATAAATGCCGGGAGCCTATGCCCCACTTTTTATTTTCGTCGCTTTTAGTAATAACCGCATTGCCGTTCATTTCTGAAGCAGTTGCTGATAGAGTCAAAACTCCAAATATGGGCAAGGCATCCTCAATTTTTGCCTGCCCGGTAAACAAATCCCATACATCCCCATCATACCTGGCACCGGCAGCGATAGCCTTGGCTGAATCAAAAACGCTCCCCCCTCCAACGGCCAGAACTGCCTCCACTCCCTCCTGATGGGCTAATTGAATCCCATCCTGAACCTTGCTCAAAACCGGATTGGACTGCACCCCGCTGAAGAGGACAAAGTCTACCTGCCAGGCTAGCAGGGAAGCAGAGACCTGCTCATACACCCCGGTAGAGAATATCGATTGGCGCCCACAGACCAGTAAAACCTTTCTTATCCCATGTCCCTTCAGTTCCCGGCCTATATTTTTAATAGTATCTTTGCCAAAATATATTTTGGTGGGATTGTAATAAGTAAAATTGTGCACCCTATCTACCTCCTATCTCTCGGCCTATTAATATATTACTACCTTTCAATATACAATATTTACCTGCCTTATTTCCAGCCTATTGTCTTTCATTATACTTGTTAAGCCAGCCCTCTGTCATCCTGATCTCCCAGCCCGCTGTCATCCTGAGCACAGGGAAGGATCTTACCCCCGACGTAACCAAATATCCCTGTAAGGATTCTTCACTTCGTTCAGAATAACCGGCCAGGGGAGCACACTAACTAGGCTGGAAACACAGGGACAGGCCCCTTGCTTCGAAAACCCTTTCCCGGGAGTGTAAGATAAAGACCGCGCCAAATGTATTATTATTATAGATAATGATTTATGGAAGGAAGTGGTTCTGTGTCCAATCGACGCCTTATTGCTCTGGCGGTATTGTTATTGCTGATTTTTTCTGTCAGCCTGCCATTGGGCCAGGCTAGAGTGACGGAGAAAGATGTAAGTATTTTTATGGATGGAAAGCAGTTGCTTTTCCCTGATCAACAGCCCTTAATTGACATTAATAATCGAACTATGGTGCCGGCTAGGTTTTTTGCCGAAGCCCTGGGTGCTTCCGTTAGCTGGAATGAAAAGCTGCAAGAAGCAACTATCACCAGAACAACAGGTACTTTAACCCTTACCGTAGGCAGCCAGGAAGTGCTGCTTCACCCGAACAAAATCGAGAAGATGGATACCGTAGCCACCATCAAAAACAATCGTCTTCTGGTTCCCCTCCGTTTCATCACTACCTATTTAGGCTGCGATGTGAACTGGGACGCCCCTAAACGAATCGCTCATGTATTTACACAGGGACAGAACGAAGTAGAAAAACTCCGCTTGATCGAAAAGGCCGGGAAGGCTGTGCTGGAACTGCCCACCGTTAATTCCGCAGAAAATATGCAAGAATTGCTGAAAGAATCTGGCAGCACACATAAGCAGATAAGAACTACAGATGGATTGGCTATGCCCATGGAAATGGCGCAGGACCAAAGCAACAGCCTGAAGCAGGCACCGTCTCCGGCGGCAGAATCTGCGGGGGACTATTCAGGCACTAATGTACAGGTAGAAGGAGTAGATGAAGCTGATATTATCAAGACTGACGGAGAATACCTGTACCAGGTCAAAAATAATGAAATCCTCTTGATCAAAGCTTATCCCGCAGCTGAACTATCCCTTAAGTCGAGAATACCCGTGGCTGAAAATCCCCAGGATATCTTTATCGATGGCAATAGACTGGTAGTAATCAGCAATGAGTACAGTGGATACCCTTATCGCTATGACAGCGGAGTCGTGAGTGACCTCAGAATAATGCCCCCTTATCAATATAAGAGCAGCCTGACAATATCAACTTACGATACCAGCATCAAGACCCAGCCGGTAAAAATGGATACCTTCAAAATGGAAGGCAACTATCTTTCATCCCGTAAAATAGGTAGCAGTATATATGTCATCAGCAGTGAATCCGTTTTTACCCCCCACCAGCCGATTTACTACATTAATAACACCCGGATAGAAAAGCCTTACAGCGAGATCCGGTATTTTCCGGATATAATTCATGATTCTTATCTCCATATAGCCCGGGTGAAACTAGGCAGCAGCAGTGATAAGTTCGTTCAGGAAACTTATCTTACTTCCGGCAGTAATGTCTACTGCTCGGCAGATAAGTTGTATGTAACAGCAGCCGAATATAATCCTTACTACTACCTTAAAGATAATCGCACACCCCGCGAATCCACTTTGATATTCAAATTCGACTTGGATAATGGCATTAAATACAGTGCCAAAGGTACAGTAACGGGTAGAGTGCTCAACCAGTTCTCTATGGATGAATACGATGGATATTTCCGCATCGCGACCACCACCAATCAATGGTCCAGCACCGATTCCCAAAACGCCGTATATATTCTGAATAATAAGCTGGATACTGCTAATTCCGTTACCGGGATCGCCCCCGGAGAAAAAATATATTCCGCCCGTTTCCTGGGGAACCGTCTTTATCTGGTAACTTTCAAGGAGCTGGACCCATTTTTTGTGATAGACTTGAATCCCCAAAACCCAAAGGTTTTGGGCAAACTAAAAATTCCCGGGTTCAGCGAATATCTGCACCCCTATAAAGATAACTACGTTATAGGCCTGGGATATGATACCAGCCTGACTAAATCAGGCGGAGTTATTCAAGGGGGTATTAAAGTCTCCCTCTTCGATGTTAGCGACGTAAACAATCCCCAAGAAATTAAGCAGGCGGTAATAGGCACTTCAGGCAGCAGTTCAGAAGCCTGTGAGAATCACCGGGCATTTCTATTATATAACGACCTGCTGGCTTTCCCGGCCTCAGTGTATGAAGACAATAAGCATGATGCCTACCACGGTACTTTCGGATTCCAGGGTGCATATATATACTCCGTCTCAGAAAAAGGATTGACTTACAAAGGGCGGATAAGCCATCTGAGCTCGGAAGATTACTTGAAGGCTGGGGATTACTGGTATGAAAGCAGCAAAAACGTAAGAAGAATCGTGATAATCGCCGGCAATGTTTACACCATATCAGCCGATCAAATTAAAGTAAATGATGGTAGCACCCTGCAAGAGATCAAACACTTATCAACCATCAATTAGCTACAAGTTGACAGCAGGAACGGTTCTTGCTGTCAACTTTTTTTTGGACAGCAATGATTTCCATCCCCTTGTTCTTCTTAATATTTCCTTAACTGCTGTTTGCTGCAGCTCTGCCATATATGATCCTGGTTGCGATATACCAGCAGTTTGCGTTTGTGTTCCAGTAGTACTGTCTTAATAACTTCTCCCAAGCTGACGTCCTCTGAATCCGCCAGGACATATCCGTCTGTACTCTCCACCACTTCTATATCACTTAAACTCTTAATCTGCCCTACCTTCATTATTTCGCCAGGCTGCCCCAGGCTGGTCCGGCCCTGAAATCGGCCGTCATTTCCCGACATTCTTAATCCTACACCTGCCAGAGCGCCTATAATTCCATCTCCCGTACCGCCATGCTCAGATAAGTGTATCTGCAATCGCTGCGCCAGATCATAAGCTTCCTGCTTACGCACAATCTCGGTCTTAGCACGATATCCGAAAACATACAACAGCTCTGATTGGCTAATTATCTTATCTTCCCGGGCCACACACAGACCCGGATCTGAACCAGAAGCGCTGGTGGTCTGCAGAAACTGACCCGCCCCAGCAATCATATCATCCCAGGTTTCCAGTACGACATCTGCCTGGAAACACATGGCACTATTATGAGAAGTATAAGGCACATCAGGATGCACCAGCAGTTGATGGCGAGTTACTGGAGCACTGGTCCCCCAGCCTTTTTCTTCAATAAGTCTTTTCAGCTGATTAGCGCTCCTGCCGGTAGAACCCTCGATTATACTATCTGTATCATCAATGGCAATAAATACTTTCATTTCCTGCCCCCCGTTCCAAAATTAAAAAGCTTCCCGTATATTATTATCTTATTATTTCTCCTTGACAACTCCCCACAGCTAAAGCAGGGGGATTCTTGACTCGCAGTATTACACCTTCTTTTGGCTTTTAATATACTGATTAATAATTTCAAGTGGCGAACCACCTACTGTTGAAACAAAATAACTATTAGTCCATAAAGTCGGTATTCGAGTCCTTAGCCGCGAAAACTCTTGTCTAAGTATCCGTGAACTATATCCCTTGATTTGCTTAATTAAGCGGTGAATACCATATTGTGGGTCTATTTCAACTAATAAATGAACATGGTCGGGCATAATTTCTAATTCCAGGATTTCCGCTTGATGTTCAACACATGTTTTAATAATCAAATCCCTTAAACGAACATCAACTCCGTCGATTAGAACTTTACGCCTATACTTAGGACACCAAACTACATGGTATTTACAAGAATATACTACATTATTATTAGATTTATACTTCATAATATCATCATACAGCATTAAGCCATATAATAATAACCCTTATATCCCATAATTAATACTAGGGGCTTTACGGACTTCTTTGCTAAGTAAGGCTCCAGCTATATTTGGCATTTGCCAGCCCTATTGAGTATTGCATACAGTTATCTATATTGGGATTCATATTTTCTATTAGATATTTTCATCATTTTTCATTACACTGTTTAGTAAGATCAAATTTATGATAAACTGGGTATAACTTCCATCCCAAATTAACTTTGTGGAGGTGCTCATGATAAATGTACTGGTATTCGCTCCCCATCCGGATGACGATATAATCGGCTGTGGGGGCAGTATGATCAAACATGTTCAGAATGGTAATAAGGTCAGCATCGTCTATTTAACTTCCGGCGAGGCGGGCAGCCTCCAACACAGCAAAAAGGAACTGGCGAACATAAGAGCAAGCGAAGCCCGAATTGCAGCGGGATTGATGGGAATCAAAGACCTGACTTTTTTGGGTATTCCAGATGGTTTTATAACCTACACGCAGGAAAGCCTGATGTCACTGGTAAATATTATCCGCAGCCAAAGACCGGCTGTTATCTATTTACCGCATGCAGAAGATGCCGTCTGTGACCATCAAGTTACCTGCCAACTAGTTAAAGAAGCCTGTAGTAAGGCAGCCGGACCCTGGTTTCAGGATTGCACAGCTGAGCCCTGGTCCACATCCACTATCCTGGCTTATGAAGTTTGGACCCCCTTGCAGCAGGTCTCCTATGCCGAAGATATAAGTGATTTTATAGAAAGCAAGCTGGCAGCCTTGCGCTGTCACCAATCTCAGCTGGAAATGATTAGATACGATGACGCAGTTCAGGGATTGAACCGCTACCGAGGCATTTTGACTGGAAAAGGGCAATTCTGTGAAGCTTTCCAGCTTATCAGAACAGGAGGTCCCCTGTGGTAAATAATTCCGCTCGCACAAATCTTCCCGGAAAAGCACTCTTGCTCTTAACTCCTTTTCACAGGAGTCAGCGGGGCAACTCCCTGACCAGCGAGAGAATACAATCCGGCTTGAAACAGATGGGAATAAACATCGACCTCCTCTCCCTGGAAGACGAAAACTGGGAAAAAAATCTTCAGGAAGGGCTGGAAAACGAAAAATATTCCATAGTTCATGGCTTTCATGGTCTCCATTTCGCCAGGGTCCTGCAGAAAATACCTAGGCTGCTCCGGCTGCCCTTGGTTTTGACCATGACCGGAACCGATATTAATTTAGATTTAGTCGGTGCGGATAAAGATTTAGTACTCACAGCTATGCGGGCAGTTAATAAATTAGTGGTTTTTAATAAACCATTCGTCGAGAAAATATCTGCCCTTTATCCTGAATTTCAGGGTAAACTCTTAGCCATACCCCAGGGAGTGCAGTTAGAAGATTCACCTGCCATCACCCGGCAGGATCTGGGGTTGCAGGCTGATGAATTCGTATTTCTGCTGCCCAGCGGTCTGCGGGCGGTAAAAAACATTGATCTGGCCCTGGATGCACTGGAAGCTTTATGGCCCGAATTTAATGAGCTGCGTCTGTGGATAATGGGAGCATCCATAGAAGAAAATTACAGCAGATCAATCCTGCAGCGCATTAAACACTTACCCTGGGTAAACTACTGGGGTGAAATTCCGCACCGAAGAGTAAAAGCTTATTATCAACTCGCTGATGTGGTCTTCAATACCTCCCTGGCCGAAGGTCAGCCCCAGGCGGCTTTAGAAGCCATGAGCCTAGGGATTCCAGCCATCTTGACCGCAGTTCCAGGAAATTTAGGTATTATAGAAAACGCGATTCAGGGATTTTACGCTGGCAACCGGGAAGAACTGATGGAAGCAGCCCGCCGTTTTTTGCAAGAACCAGCTCTAAAAAGGACCATGGGTCTTGCCGCACAAGAACTGGTCAAAGCCAACTTCCTCCCCCAAACAGAATTCAACGCCCATGCCGCCCTCTATCGCAGCATACTTGCTTAGCAGTTGACAGAAAAAACCGTCCCCACTGTCAACTTTTCAGGTTGACACCGGGGACGGCTCTTCCTGTCAACTTTATTTCATGTACATGAAACCCTGCACTACCTGGGGTTCATCATTGTACGCTATGCCCCGCCGGCTGCATTCTTGGATAACACGGTCATAACCGGGCAGGATTACATTACCCATCTGATCACCATACCAGATGTACAATGGTCTGCCATCTCTTCTCTTAACCAGCAGACCAGCGTAAGAAGCCGATTCGGCCAGCACGAAGGGTCCCGCGGTGGAGGTAGTTGCACCCCGGCCCGAAAGCAAAGAAAACAGCATTAATATCCGGAAGGCCCAGAGAAACCATTTCGGATAAACCAGAAGAACTTCCTCTACAGAAGATATATCTCTATACTGGTAAAAATCTGTGCCCTTGACGGTAAGCCTGCACAGGGCCTCCGGCCCGAATTTTAAACGGTAGGAAGCATGCCAGCCATTGGTATACAGAATAAGCAGTCCGAAAGAGGCCATAAACAACATTACCACAGTTATGGCCCATAAATCCCCAAACACCTGCATACTACCCTCGCTAATTAGTACCGGCATAGTCAAGAAGGTAGCCAAGAGCAGCAAGCCCACAATATCACCAGCGGCTATAGCTCCTGCTCGGTAGAACACATCCCCCTCTTCCGGTTTTCTGCGGGGAAGAAGAAAACCAAGGATTATTCCAAGCGGCAGGATTATGAAACCTGCTGTGCGCAAAGGATGATACATAGACGGAGGCGGCTTGATATAAGGGCGGTTATAGGGGTCTGCGTAATCCCAATAAATTGATTTGAGGTAGGAGGTGTTGCCCTGCATCTCGGTACTCAAATGGGATATATCATAGTGCCTGCTCAGTCCCCATGATTCGATAGGGAGTTCGCCGGGCCGAAAAAACACCCCCACTGATTTCTCCTCCGGGGAAAAACGCCATTTCTTGTCCATTTCACTGACCCGATCCCCATAAATCGATTGAGAGTACTGACCCGAACTGGCCAGATAAATCTGCTCAAAAAAAGTACCCCATTGACCTGAATCAAGATTAATAATCTTACCTCCGCTTATCTCCGCAATATATTCTTCCAAGGGCAGAGCCGCCAGACGTTTAGCTTCTTCACCTATAAAACCATAGGGAGATTCCAGTTCTTCCGCCTGGTCCCGCTGGAAATCAACCCACTCCACAGTAATTAAAGTGGGTGCTATGTAGCCTATAAATCCTATACCCAGAATAACTGCTGCTACCATAATAACTCTCCGCATCAGTTCAATTCTGGTACCTTTGATCATACAATCCACTTCTCAGCACTCCTTACATAATGGGGATATCCCTGAGCAGTCGGTGTGTCCCCTAACCTTCCGCTTGACAGCGGGGACGGTTCTTGCTGTCAACTTTTAAGGGTTGGCCAGTCGGGTATTGATCTCTTCCTGATTTACTGAGTGTTTTAAGATGGTTGATTGGGCTTGCCCCGCATCTATCTGCTGATACCCGGTCAGTCGATATACCTGGGCTCCATCGGGAATGGATTTGCGCAGGACTTCTCCCAGACCAGGCGCATAATAAACTTCCTCCCGGATGCCAAATACCTGATTATCTATTTCTATCCGCAGGCAATTATCCAGGGTCCCGAAGTCCAGCGTGCAGCTGACGCCCAAGTCTTTGATGGTATAGACTATGTCCCCATATTCATCACTATACATCCAGGATATCTCGGGCTGTATTAATGCCGGCAAGACCTGAAAGCTGTTAGCAGGATCATCATCAAATATGTAAGCGATGCTTCCATCGGCTTGTTGAAAATAATGGCAGACTCCGCCGTACACTTCTCCATCTCCATCCGTAAACATGCTGACATCACTGACCAGCGCATTGGGTATAATGTTGGCGGTAACCACATCCAGCGGCCCTTCATCTCCATCCATATACATTTCATAATAGCTCATCTGCAATCCCGGAGCAGGCATATAGCTCTTTGCTTTGCTCAGATCCTCAAGCGGTTTACCTTTGACCGCGTCGAGCACATTTTCAATTACCGATGTTCCTTCCGCTGGCTCAATCTTATTATTATCGACCGGATTCAGTAAAAATTTATATACCAGTACTCCTCCGGCAATTACCAGCAGTAATACTGCCACTATTACTATAGCCAGCACCGGGCTTTTCTTCCCGGATTGCGGCGGACGATAAGCCCCCCGCGGAGCTCCCGGATCGTTGTTTTGAGGGAACGGGTATTGCTGCTGACCATGAGCAGGCCCTTCCGCTCCCCCTATTTGCCCCGTTGGTGGCCCAACCGGTCCCGCTACCTGCTGAGTCGGTGGCCCTCCCTGATACGGTGGCTGATTGGGGCCCTGAGCAGGCGATCCTCCTGATGGAGGCCGTGCTCCCACCGGGGGCTGAACTGGGCCTCTTCCTGATGGGGGCTGCGCTCCCACCGGTCGCTGACCTGCAGGTGCCGAGGCATTATTAAAACCACAGTAGGGACAGAATCTGGCTCCAGCTTCAATCTGGGCCTTACATTGCTGGCATGCTTTAGACTGAGTCATATTATACCCTCCCGTATATTACCAGTTGGACTTGGCAAAGGAGTCCTACAGCCTCCGTAAAAACGTTGATCTGAGCGAATATTATGAGTTTATACTTCGCCAAGCTCCCTATTGAATCCTTTGCTAGCAAAGATAAAAAATGTTAAATAATGAAGATCTTGAGCAGTTTTTTGACACCGGGGACGGTTCTTCCTGTCAACTTTTTCACCTTTCCTCATCCAGTATGTAATGGGCGATATTGTTACAGTGGTCGCCGATCCTTTCCAGATTGGCCAGCATGTCCAAAAATACTGCGCCATTATTTCCATTACAAACTCTTTCATTTAACCTGCGGATATGGGATTTCCGATACTCAGCCTGAAGATGATCGATTCTGATCTCATTTTCAATTACTTTTTGGGCCATGGCCTTATTGTCCTTATCGTTCTTATCCAGCAATTTTACAGCCATATCCAGGGTTTCACCAACCACATCAATCACATTCTGCAGCTCTATCTTAGCCTCGCCAGAGAAACTAACATCATTCTTTCTAGCATAATTGCCCTGCTCTATAATGTTTTCACAGTGATCACCAATTCTTTCTATATCATTTAAGGCCTGCAGTATTATGTAAGCATGACGTGAATCTTCAGGAGATAGACTCTTTTCATAGGTAAGTACTATATAATCAGTAATTTCTCTCTCCAAAGAATCGATGGTTTTCTCCAGAACTATTGATCTTTTATAAAGAGAATGATCCTGGGTATTAAAATATCCAATCGCATTACTGAAGGCTTCCCGGGCTAGCTGCCCCATGCGCATAGTTTCCCGCGTAGCCTGGGAAAGAGCAAAGGCAGGATTGTTTAAGAAACGAGTGTCTATGTACCTGATCTGTTCCACGTCCTCCTCTTGGGAATCTGGAATCAACTTGGTTACGATGAAGGCTAAAACCGCTACTAAAGGAAGTTGGATTATGGCATTGCTGATATTGAATACCGCATGAGTTTGGGCAATCTGCAGCTTGATGTTAAGTGTTTCCCAACTTCCGGTAAAACCAGGAAGAAGAATAAAAATATAATTGGTAAATAATATCACGATCTTTTCAAATATGCCTATCAGGAACAAGGGCAGAAAAATCAAGGTTCCCAGGGCATTGAAAAGGAAATGCGTCAGGGCCGTCCGGCGGGCTGCCACACTGGCACCCATGGAAGCCAGCAAAGCGGTAACGGTGGTACCCATATTGTCCCCAAATAAAATCGGCACGGCCTGCTTATAGCTTATCGCCCCTTGATAAGCCAACTCCTGTAAAACACCGATGGTGGCGCTGCTGCTTTGAACGATGAAGGTGAAAACTATACCGATCAATACACCCAGTTCCGCGTGGCTCTCAATACTGCTCATCCACTGGATAAAATAAGGCAGGTCTTTTAAGGGGCTCATGCCCTGTCCCATTATAGTCAGACCATAAAACAGGACTCCAAAACCAAAAATCGCCTGCCCGATGAGCTTGGCCTTCTTCTTCCGGGAAAACATATAGATTAGAGCACCTATCCCCAGGATAGGCAGCGCATAGTCCTTTAAATTAAACCCTATCAGATAGGCAGTCATGGTAGTGCCTATATTCGCCCCCATCACTACCCCGATAGCCTGCCGCAGGGTCAGCAACCGGGCATTAACCAGACCTACAGTTAACACGGTAGTAGCACTGCTGCTTTGTATTAAAGCGGTAACCAGGGTGCCAGTCAAAACTCCCCGCAACGGAGTCCTAGTGCCCTGTTCCAGTATAGTCCGCATTCGGTTGCCGGCTACGGACTGCAGGGCATCCGACATAAATCTAAGTCCAAAGAGGAATAAACCCAGTCCTCCAAAAAACGCAAAAATTATTTCCTGCCACGGAAAATCCACTATAAATTTTCCTCCGAATCAAAAATTATGCTTGAGATTGATACCAGGGACGGTTCTTGCTGTCAACTTTTCCGAGACTGAAGAGCTTGACTGCAAGAATCATCCCCCTGTTTGGCTATTTTGTTACTTTCTTACGTAAGCCGCTTAGCCCTGGCAGTCAGGGAACCCAGCTCTGAGAATCCCTTCATCGCCGCCAGGGTTTTTTCGCCATTGATATTGCTTAAATATGTTCTGGCATATCCCCCGCCATAAACATCATGAAGATCCAGCATAGCACCCAATATATGCAGTTCCTTTTTATCCACCAGGGCTTTAACCGCTGGATTACTCAAAAGAAAATCAATTTGCACATCTGCATTTAATTCAGCCAACTGGGTAAACTTAAGCGTCTCATCATCAGATAGAGAGCCCGTAAATCCTTCTACCCCTGTGGCCAGTGAAGCCTTTACAGTTTCCAGTTCCTTTTTTAAAGCATCCGGTTCAGCAGAAAAATCGGCACTAGCCGCTTTTATGGCCCCACAATCACTGTGACCCGAAACAATCATAATAGGGGTGCCCAAATGCAGCAAACCGTAGAGTATTGATCCCTCGCCAGTTTTTGCCTGGTTGCCTATATTTTCGATGCAAAATACCCGGTTAAACATAGTGCCCAACATATTGCCCGGCACTCGCGAATCACTGCAGGCCAGCAGGGTTATCACCGGGTACTGTTTATAATCCCCCTTTTGGAAATCTGCCAGGGGAAAATCCTGGGCAAAAGCATCCAAACCTTCTTCTAATTCTCTAATCAGGATCTCATAATCAACAACAACTTTTTCGTGACTCACTTATCTTCCTCCTCATTTTAATTATATTTCGTGCTTTCCAGCTGAGCCCATACCACTGTTCTTCATTATATTATAGTTCTGCGCTAAATCTTTTCCACCTTTATCGGCTCCACATCTATGACCTGGCCATGTGATTGCCAGATTCGGTAGGCTTCCAGTTCTTTGCCGATCTCGCTTATTATCCACCCCAAAATCACCGCATCATCCAAGAAACCCAGACCGACAATGAAATCCGGTATGATATCAATTGGACTTACAAAGTAGACTATCCCTGCCAATACGAGTAATAGCGCTTTGGTAGGCAAACCCCGGTAAGTACCTGATATCCAATCCTTCAGCAGACTGAACAAGGTCTGCAGTGAATCCCAAATTTCGTTCAGGGGGCCGCCTTTATTCTGGGATGCCTTATTAACCGCCTCATTAAGCAGCCTTCTAGCTTCTTGCGGATTATCGATATATTTCACCGCCTTTTTTTGCCAAAACGATGACTGCTTGAAAAACTCCTTTATGGTATCGCTTTTAAAGTGCTTGAGCTCTACCTGCTGTTTATTGAAAAATTCCCATTTCACTTGCCGATCACCTCCTATTATTATTAATTATACACTACTAAAACTACTTGCTATAGACGAAACAGGCGTTCCAGGCACAACTTTGTTGAGCCGCCTGGCAACATCCCCGGACCGGTTTTTTACATGCAAATGCTTCAGGAGCTCAGTATAGCGGCCCAGGTCCAGAACTGACTTAATCCCCTTTAATAATCTGATATTCAGGTACAGTTCTTTTCCCCTGCCTGATCTCCTTTAAATACGAATCCGGCTGCAATATTTTTTCTGGGAAAGCAGTTAAGGGCAGCGGAGGAACCGTGATGCCTTCAGCCTCCAGCGCGCTTATCCCCCTGTTGATCATCAGCGCTCCCAGAGCCACACTCTTACCCAGGTTCCTGACGGAACGCAGATTATAAACCCCACTGTTAGGAGGGTCAGTCCGGGTAGTTTCAGGCATGGCCCCGTATTTTCCCAGGCCCGCATATGAATCACAAGTGTCGGCCAGCCCGCCCAATGCCGAGGCCTGCGGGGGAGGATCACCCGGAAAAGGCACCGCACCTACTACCTGGGAAAATAGTATTCCTGTCGCCCATCTCCAGATACTCTGCAAAGAGCTCTCCTGACCTCCTCGTCTTTCAAAAGCGACAACTATCCCCCCCACTACCTTGTTGCGAATGCTGCCCGCCACCGGAGAAGCAGAATAATGGCAGAAACAAGCTCCCCTTTCCATTAAAGCCTTCAACTTAGCAGTAATATCGCCCGTATACACTGGCGAACCCACAATAAGACCATCCGCTGCACGTATTTTTTTATAAATCATAGTAACATCGTCATCATATTTATAGCATAATCGATCCCAGGAAGCTCCTTTTGAATAACCATAACATTTGTTACATCCATCGCAGGGATTGATCTCCAAACCCGCCAGAGAAATCAATTCCGTATCTACCGGCCCCAACTCCTGGGCAGCCTGCAGCGATTCACCCACCAAAGTCTCGGTATTAGCGTGCCTGGGACTGCCCGAGATGCCTAAAACCTTAATCCTTTTCATCTTATCCCTCCTCAATAAAGTTGACATTGGAAACGCTTCTTCCTGTCAGCGTTAACACCAGGGCAATTCAGCCCAACAACCCAAGGTTGATATTAGAAACGGTGCTTCCTGTCAACTCTCTTTCCTTATTTGATTATTCTATATAAATTTACAAATCCCTACCATTTTCCAACCTCTATGTAAATTACCTTCCATGCCAATAAGGGCGTTGTGCGCTATCGCAGTATTCTTTGCGACAGTGCTCAACGCCCCTATTGACATCGGCTGGAACCGGGACAAGCAAATTGCCCCCGCTTCTCAAAAAGTTGACAAGGATAACCGGCCCCGGTGTCAACTTTTAATGTTTTTAGTTATTCTGTGTACGCTATTTTAATATTGGCTTTGTATTCAATAATTTTGTTGTCCTGACAATCTGCAGTCCAGTTATGCACTTCAACTCCAGTGATATTATGCATGGATTGAGAAGCCTCGCTAACTGCATTTTCTATGGCATGCTGCCAGCTTTTTTTTGATTCGCCTACTAACTCAGCTACTTTTATCTGCACCATAAAACCTCCTTTATTTTATAATGCTATTATTGTTCGTTTAATCAGATATTTTTATGCCTGCTTTTATAGTATCTTTCCCCGACCCTTAGGACAGGGATTCATGCAACACCTGCACCTTATCCCCGGCCTCGATTCTCCCGGCAATCACCACTTGGGCATGAATTTTATCCGGTAATATGCTAAGATCACCCGCATAACCCCGAACCGTGACATATCGATCGGAATATTTTTCGTCTTTTTCTAAAACTTCCACTACCGCCTCACCAATCTTGATCTGAGTTCCGATGGGCAAACGCCCTATTACCATTCCGTCCACCCGGATATTTTCCCCAAAATCCCCGTAATAAAAATCAACCCCC
>CAZHHJ010000001.1:0-65469 GCA_964531295.1 uncultured Syntrophomonas sp. | reverse complement strand
GTCCTGTAAAGGGCTCCATTGTTAAGTTAGCGAGCGAACGCGAGCATGGGATCAGCGTCATTATTAGGGTTAGAGCAAAGCGATAACCCATCACTTGCCCCGGCACGGGGTAGTCTTGGAAGTGGATTCAGAGCCAAGAGAGGAGAAAGAGATGATGAGTAAACATATTATTACTATGGTTAAACCTAACCTGAAAAGGGCGGCCCAGGATATTAATTGCCGGGAATGTGCAACATCATGTCAATCTGCCTGCAAAACATCCTGTACGGTTGGCAATCAATCGTGTAGAAAAAGAGATTAAGTTTAAGAAAAGAAAGAAAAGGGGCACTAGCCCCTTTTTTTAGTGGGAATGTCTGTATAATTCGGGAGGAAGCTCAGTGGAATTGTTAAAAAATTATGATTTTAGTGCCCACATACACCTGTATTCGTGGAAGGAATTGAATATTTTACTAGACGTCAACAGCGGAGCCATTCATCTACTAGATAGATTATCAAATTTACTGCTAAAGAATATTATAGAATACCAGGGAAGCTTTGACAGGGCGATAGCCCAAAGCGGAAAAACTTTTCCGCTCAGTGATATTTCAGACGCTCTGGATGAACTGAGCAGTCTGCAAAAGCAAGGGGCGTTGTTCTCGGAACCGGAATTTCCTGAGGTTGATCTATCCTCGTTGAAAGTCAAAGCGATATGTCTGAATGTTGCTCATGCCTGCAACATGAAATGTGAATACTGTTTTGCTGCGCAGGGAGATTTCGGCATGAAACCGTCATTAATGTCCCTGGAGACAGCTAAGCTAGCCATGGAGTTCTTAATAAAAAACAGTGGGCAGGTAAAGAACCTGGAAGTAGACTTTTTTGGTGGAGAGCCCTTGCTGGTGGCAAATATGTTGAAAGACCTGGTTATCTTCTGCCGGGAGCGCGAAAAAGAAAGCGGCAAGCGGTTCAATTTCACCCTTACCACCAATGCGGTCCTTCTAGAAGACGACATTATAGATTGGGTTATTGAAAATGATATCAGCGTTATTTTATCCCTGGATGGAAGAAAACCAACCAATGACCGACAGCGCATCTTGAATAATGGAGAAGGGACTTATGATTTAATTGTGCCCCATATCCAGAAGATGGTGGCTTGCCAGCCCATAAGTTATTTTGCCCGGGGGACATTTACTCGAAAGAACCTTGATTTTTCCAAAGACCTGGAACATCTAATCCAGCTGGGCTTGGAGTGCATATCCCTGGAACCAGCCGTGGGGCCGGATAACGGATATTCCATCCAAGAACAGGATTTACCCAGTGTTCTAGCCGAATATGAAAGGCTAACTGAGGTCTTGCTGGAAAATTATGAGCAGGGCCAAGAAATCGAATTCTTTCATTATAATCTTAACCTGCAAAGAGGATCATGCCTGGCCAAAAGGGTAACCGGCTGTGGGGCGGGTATCGAATACCTGGTAATTACTCCCGAGGGAGAAATATATCCCTGTCACCAATTCGTGGGTGACCAAACTTTCTATATGGGGGATATCTTTCAGGGGATTAAAAACCAGCAAATACGGCAAGATTTTGCCAGCCATCAACTCAAGGACAAGGAATGCCGGAATTGTTGGGCCAGGTATTTTTGCGGAGGTGGTTGCCATGCTAATGCTTATTACCGCAACCAGAATTTACGCAAGCCTCATCAGCTTAGCTGCGAGATGCATAAAAAGCGGATCGAAGGCGCGATTTATATGGATTTAAGAAAACAAATGGCGAATAAAGAGAAGAAAATGATTCAGAAAGAAGGATCTTTGCACATTAAAATCGAATGCTAAGAAAGAATAAATACAGGGAGAATTTTTATATGATAGCAAATTTTAGTGTCTACAGGGATAGATTACCAATGGTAGCGGTATCCCTCGTTATTGTTACAGTGTTGTTGGTAGGGCTTTTGGGGGTTAAGACACCGGCTTATGCAGTCTACATAGATGGTCAGGAAAAGTTTTTTGTTAAATCAAGTGATCAGGTGGACGAAATAACAGCCCAGTTGGAAGCAGAATGTAATGACAAAACTGATCGCGAAATGAAAGTTTGTAATATAATCGAGTATAAAAAGACTCAGGTGAGCAGAAATGCTATTACGCCGGCAGATGAGATAAAAGGGCTTCTAGCCAAAGAACTGGATATCAAGACCCTAGCAGCAGCTATCAGTGTTGATGGCAAGGTCATCGCTTATATCGATAAGCAAGAACAGGCTGAACAGTTGCTCGAGGACATGAAAGCTGAATACAGTACTATGGATCAGAATGAAAAATTGTTGGAAGTATCTTTCGCAGAAAAAGTCGAAGTTAAGACAAGTATGGTTGACCCGGAGGACGTGTTATCAAGGGGAGAAGCTATTAACCTTATAACTACTGGTACCTTGGCTCCGCAGAAGTATATAGTAAAAGACGGCGACTGTCTGTGGCAGATTGCTCGCAAGAACGATATGTATGTGGATGATATTCTGCAGGCCAACAAATTGCAAACAGAAGACCTTAGTCTGGGGCAGGAACTGATATTAGAGAAAAGCAAACCTTACATAAGTGTTTTGAGTAAAGTAGAGGGGGAGAAAACGGAAGCCATCCCCTACGAGACCGAGATAATAGTCGATAAAGCATCCTCCCGCATAAAAGTAAAACAGGCTGGTTTGGATGGCCAAAAACATATAGCCTATATAGCTACCCTAATAAATGGGGTGGTACAGGACAGGGAAATATTGAAAGAGAGTATTGTTAAAAAACCTGTAAATAAGGTAATAATCAAAGGGACCAATGTAGTGCAGGTGGCATCCAGATCTGGCGGTGGAGGAACAGGCGCGCTGGATTGGCCGGTATATGGTTCTATCACCCAGTATTATAGAAGCGGACATTCTGGGATTGATATTGCTACTAAGAGGGGAACCCCTATCAAGGCTGCTGATAGTGGCTATGTAACCTTCGCTGGATATCAGGGTGGATATGGCAACTTTATCATAGTAGATCATGGTAATGGGATTGTGACTCGCTATGCGCATTGTAATAGCTTGGTTGCTTCATTGGGACAAAGGGTGGGAAAAGGCGAGACTATTGCGACGCTGGGCAGTACGGGCAGAAGTACCGGACCACATCTGCATTTTGAAGTTCAATTGCACGGCAGTTTTCAAAATCCCTTAGGTTATTTGAGGTAGCTAAATTCGAAAACCCTGATCCGTATGGGTCAGGGCTTTTTATTTTCAAGAAAGGAGAAAAAGCATGTACGATGTAATAATTGTTGGTGCTGGTCCAGCTGGGTTAACCGCTGCTATTTATACCGGTCGGGCCAAACTAAAAACACTGATACTGGAATCCAATATACCCGGAGGTAATGCTGGGATCACCGATATTATAGAAAATTATCCCGGTTTTCCCCAAGGTATTAATGGAGGAGAATTAATGGCATTGTTTCTGGAACAGGCCGAAAACTTTGGGGCGGAATTAGTCTATGATGAAGTGTTGGCTATTAACTCCCAGGATGGGGTCCAGACGGTAACAACCCCACAAGGCCAGTACCAGGGACGAGCACTTATTATTGCGGCCGGAGCGCGCCGGAGGGAACTGGGAGTAGATGGGGAAAAGGAATACGCCGGCAAGGGCGTCTCCTACTGCGCTACCTGTGATGGGCTATTCTTTCAAAAAAGCCCGGTAGCAGTAATTGGTGGTGGTGATTCAGCCGCCAAAGAAGCCCTCTATTTGTCAGGAATCGCTTCTAAAGTATATCTGGTTCACCGGCGCGAAGGTTTCAGGGCTAATGAAACTACCCTGGATAAAATGTTAAAAGATGCCCGGATTGAATTAAAGCTTAATAAGATTGTTAAACGTATTGAAGGCGATAAGAGCATGATGAAAAATCTGGTTTTGTATGATGTAAAAACGGAACAAGAGGAGAATTTGGAAGTGGAAGGCGTTTTTGTAAGCATTGGTATGATACCTGCCAGTGATTTCCTGAGTGATTTATTAGATCTTTCCAGCGGATATATTCTTACTGATGAAAACATGATGACTTCGGTCCCCGGTATTTTTGCCGCCGGAGATGTTCGTTCCAAGAAGCTGAGACAGGTGTCAACAGCAGTTGGCGATGGAGCCATGGCAGCGGCTGCAGTAAGCGAGTTTCTAAAAGAATAGTTCCATAATTTGGCCACCCCTTTGACCCCTCTCCCCATAGTATAATGGGCATCGGAGGGGAGGGCCAGGATTATGAACGCACTCAAAGCACTTGCACCATATAAAAACAGCTTATTACTGTTGCTAGCCACGTGCCTGCTGATTTTATTAGTCGGCAGGAACAGTCAGGCGGTGGTCAGGGCCTTCGTGGCCCAGGAAATTAACTGGAAAACTGCTGATTTTATACAAACAGAAACAGAACATTTCCAAATTAGATATCTCCCGGTAGATGAGGATTATATTGAAGTGATAGGTCAAGTTGCGGAAGATGCCTATGGTAAGGTTTCAAATATTTTAGCCTGTAAACCGGATAGTAAAACCACTATTATCGTATACCCAGATAGTGCCAGTCTGGCAAAAAGTTTTGGGTGGGAAAAGGATGAAAAGGCTATGGGGGTATACTGGGCAGGCACTATCAGGCTACTCTCTCCCCAGCAATGGATAAATGGAACCGCTAACTGGCCACAAATATTCTCCAGCGAAGGGCCGGTATATCATGAATTTGCGCATTTGCTGGTGGATGATATCACTAAAGGAAATTATTCACGCTGGTTTACAGAAGGAATTGCTCAATATGTGGAGAAGAAGTTAACGGGGTTCGAATTTGTAGAGCCATCTTCCCTACAGTCCTCAGATTATTATGGATTTGAGGTAATGAATAAAAAGTTCGATGAATTAGATCAGAGGGTAGCTTACTGGGAATCACTGCAGGTAGTGGAATACCTGCTTGATAATAATGGAGAACAGAGCCTGCTGGATATTTTAAACTATCTGGGTGAGGGCAACAGCATGGAAGATGCTGTATATATGGCCCTGGGGGTTGATTATAATACGTTAGAAAGCAATTTTTTGCAGAGTATATAGAGTTGAGAGGTGTAATCATTGAAAGAAACTCTCTTTATAAAAGGTGGAAAACCTTTAAACGGTAAAGTCCGTGTGAGTGGTGCCAAGAATGCCGGACTGGTAATCATGGCAGCCAGCATAATGGCTGAGGGAGAAACTATACTGGATAACTTGCCCCGCATAAGAGATGTAGAAGTAATGATACAGATACTAAATGAAATAGGGGCCCAAACTAGATGGAATGAAGATCATAGTTTATCAATATTTGTAGATCCCGCTCAGATCAAGACCAGGACTTCCTATGAGTTGGGCAAACGCTTGAGGGCTTCCAATTTGTTTCTGGGGGCTATGCTGGGAGGCAGCAAGGAAGCAGTAATTTCCATGCCAGGTGGATGTGATATAGGCTCTCGCCCCATGGACCTCCACATCAAAGGCCTTCAAGCCATGGGGGCTCGGACTCGGATTGAACATGGGTATATTTATGCCCGGGCTGACAATCCGAGCGGGGCCAGGGTATATCTTGATTTTCCCAGCGTAGGGGCCACCGAAAACATCATCATGATGGCATCTAGAACGCCGGGCACCAGTATAATTGAAAACGCCGCCAAGGAACCGGAGATAGTCGACCTGGCTAATTATTTGAATTCCATGGGGGCACGTATTCGGGGAGCTGGAACAGACGTTATAAAAGTGGAGGGAACTCAAAAATTAAGCGCCGGGCGTTACGCCATAATTCCTGATCGTATTGAAGCGGGTACCTACATGATATCGGCTGCAATTACCGGGGGAGAAGTTCTGGTGGAAAATGTGATTCCTACTCACCTACATCCTATTATTGCCAAGCTCCAAGAAACCGGAGCCCAGGTGGAAGAAAATGATCAGGGTATACTGGTTAAAGCCGGACCCTGTATCCGTCCGGTTGATATTAAAACTCTGCCTTATCCTGGATTCCCTACGGACATGCAATCGCAGATGATGGCATTATTGTGCATAAGTCAGGGTTCCAGTGTAATAGTAGAAAACGTATTTGAAAATCGCTTTCAGATAGTTGATGAATTAAAACGCATGGGAGCTAAAATAAAGGTTGAAGGTCATACCGCTGTGGTTGAGGGCATAGGCAAACTGTGCGCTGCCAGAGTTAAGGCTACTGATTTGAGGGCTGGGGCGGCACTGGTTCTAGGTGCACTGGCAGCGGATGGAGAAACCCAAATCGATAATGCTATCCATATATTTAGAGGATACGAAAATCTTACCGATAAATTAGTCTCCCTGGGGGCTGAAGTAAAATAAGAACTGCAGAACAAGTATGATATTGACTTGAGCCAGGCAGTTTTTGGATTGCGGAAAAAAACAAATGAAATTAACAAAGGGCGGCACAGCGTGTCGCCCTTTGTTAGTAAGTCCCACCAGCAACACCAAAGTCTCTCCCCAAGCGATTCTTTTCTGAACTTATGGCGAAAGCATATTTCATAATTGGGGGGGATGGAATATATTGAACCGTATAAATTATCTGCCGGGGAAAAAGCTATTTTAAATGATTAATAAGCTAAATCAAAATAGGCTTTCTTCAGGAGGGAAAATTTTGGGCAGAAACACACGATTAATAGTAGCATTCCTTACCTTCTTCAGCATAGGGCTGGGTACATTATGGTATATCGGGCCCAACCATGATGGGGGCGAAAACACTCAGAGCATTTTAAGTACCGAAGAAGAGGCCTATCGAGGCCGTATAAGCGACATAGCCGCTCAGGTCAGTCCGTCCATAGTCGGAATCAGCAACTTGAGCCGGGAGGGAAATATGTTTGCACAGAACACCGTAGAGTCTACCGGCTCAGGAGTTGTCCTGGATAATGAAGGCTATATAGTAACCAATAATCACGTGGTTAAGGGGGCGGACACCATAACCGTGACCCTGGCCGATGGTAACGAAGAGCAGGCAGAAGTGATTGGCAGCGATCCCTTGACTGATCTGGCGCTTATAAAAGTAAAGGTGGATAATCATGTTACACCCATTAAGTTTGGGAATTCAGAACAATTAGTAGTGGGTCAGGAAGTTATAGCTATCGGCAACCCGCTGGGCTTAAGGTTTGCCCGCTCAGTAACAGCAGGCATAGTCAGCGGATTAAACCGCTTGTTAACTACTGAGGAAGGATTCTTATTCAGATTGATACAAACCGATGCAGCCATTAATCCAGGTAATTCGGGGGGAGCACTGGTAAACCTGGATGGAGAATTGATTGGCATCAATACCATAAAGATAGCCGAAAGCGGCTTTGAGGGTATGGGATTTTCCATTCCTTCCAACCAAGTTAAGGCAGTAATAGAAGAAATAAAAGATAAGGGCCAAGTAACCCGGCCCATGATGGGTATAAGGGTTATTGGCGAAATAAGCCGAGAAAAAGCTCGCTATTATGAACTACCGATTAATGGAGGGGTGATCATCGAACCGGTGTGCGGAAGCGCAGCAGATGAGGCCGGTTTAAAGGCTTTTGACGTAATTTCTACTATTGATGGTAAAGAAGTGAGCACCGGCCTGGATTTACAGGCTTACATTTTAGAGAAAAAAGCAGGCGACTCCGTGCAGGTGACCGTAATAAGAATAATAAATGCAGAGCAGGCCCAGGTGGAGAAACGTACGCTAAAAGTTAGGTTAAGCTGAGGATCGCTCCTTTATTTTTCTGTTGTACTGGGTTAGAATGTGAAAAATTGCTAGCGGAGTGGATTATGAAATACAGAATAATATCGGTGGGCAAAATACGTGAACCATTCTACCAGGATGGAATTAAGGAATACACCAAAAGATTAACTCCATACACCAGTATTGAATTAGTGGATGGGCTGGAAGAGAAGACCAACCCTCGGGCCGGGGAAAAGGAAATAGACAAAATCCTGCAAAAAGAAGGGGAAAAAATACTGGGCCTGTTGGGGAAAGATGAGATTCTGGTAACCTTTGATATAGCCGGGAAAAGACTGGATTCAGAGCAACTGGCCGAGTATGTGAACGATTGGAACAGCTCTGGTAAAAACCGGGTCAACCTGGTAATCGGCGGTTCACATGGTTTATCCGCCCAGGTAAAAAACCGTGCAGATCAATCCATATCATTCTCCTCTATGACCTTCCCTCACCAGATGGCGGTTCTTATCCTCAGTGAACAGTTATACCGGGGATTTAAAATTATAAAAGGCGAAAAATACCACAAATGAGCAAGAAAAGCCCCCGGAGCCCTTATTTCCTCCGGGGGCTCCTTTTGGCTAACTGTAAGGGTTAAAGGCCTTAAACTGTCCTTGTTAAAACTCTGTAAAAACCTCTACTATTTTATCTTTTTGAGGATTATCTTTAAGGGACATATCCGACGAGCCCGACAGAGTGAATTCGGCGTTTCGCCAGGTGGGTTCATTGGATTTTGAATCGTATCCCTTATCGTCAATCCAATCCAGACGATTCTGGGCAACGGCGTTCAGATTGTTCAGGTCATATTCAATCACTATGACCGAGTTTCCATCAATCTTTATCTGATAGCCGTTAATACCGTAGTACATGTTCAATGCCAAATTTTGTATCCCCATATCCGGCATCAATTCAACGCTCAGCCCTGCATCCTCCCAGGCAGCCATGAGTTCAGTGATCCTCCCCTCAGCCTCTTCTTCCTGGGCCGGGGGGTTCGGTGCAGAACTCTGCTCAGGTTTGTCTCCGCAGCCGGTAAACAGTAATCCCAAGATCATAACACTAATGATAAAACATAGCCATTTTTTCATAAACATTCTCCTCCCAGTATTTATATTGGTCTTTTATCTTGCTACTCTTACTCCCGGATGAAGACTACTTTGTCACCACCCCCCCAGCCAAAGTTCACCATCTTCAGGGCTGATGTATACATCCAAATGCTCCAAACTAAAAACTAGCAGATTCTGCTTATCGATATAGTCTTTCTTTTTATCACCACTGTTCAGTTCCAGTCCGTATTCATTTTCTTCTGTAGGCCTGTAGTCCCCGATAAAACTCCAGGAGCCATTGGTATTGGATATGGTCAGGCTGAAGGTTCCGCTCCCGCAGTTCAGGAAGAACTGGTCATCGGAGGGTTCACTGGCGTTCCTGCCCCAAAGCCGAAAAAGCAGCCTATGAAAGTAGCCCTCGCTATTGTGGCAGGCTATCGGCAATTCGACAAGCAAACCTTCAGGTTGATCTATTACCGGAATCTTACATTTAGTGGATATTTATAGTAATAAGGTATCATGATTATTTCAAGTATAACATCGCTACCTATTAGCGGCAATAATCTATACGGTAGCAAGACTTTTCTTGCCTCCTAAAGATGAATTGGATATGCTGAGAAGCAGAAGGAGGAAACATATAAGGATGTGAAAGAGAGGTGTGGCTTTTATGTACGGATTAGTTTTAGAAGGGGGCGGAACCAAAGGCGCTTACCATATAGGAGCATACCAGGCCCTTCAGGAGCTAGATATAAAAATATCAGCAGTCAGCGGCACCTCTGTGGGCGCTTTAAACGGTGCCATGATTGCCCAGGGGGAGATTGAAAAGGCCTCCAAATTGTGGTCTGAGATCAGCCCCGCCAAAGTCTTTGTGATAGATGAGGCCCGACTGGAGGAGATACGCAATCAAGGCATTAACCGGGCCGATTTTCCTTACTATGCAAGAAGGATAAGGGAGATTCTGGCTGAGGGGGGTCTGGATGTCACTCCGTTAAAAAGTTTGCTGGAAGAAAATATAAATGAAGACCGGGTACGAAGTTCGGAAATAAAGCTGGGAATAGTAACCGTATCTCTGAGTGATTTTAAAGCCATGGAACTTTTTGTTGAAGACATACCGCAGGGGCAGCTAGTAGATTACCTAATTGCCAGTGCTGGTTTTCCGGGATTTAAGATAGACCGCATGGAAGGAAAACGCTTTATCGATGGGGGATTTTATGATAATCTCCCCATTAAGCTGCTTCAGGACAAAGGCTACACCGATATTATTGTGGTTCGAACCTATGCGCCGGGAAGGCACAGAAGGATTAAAACTGAAGGAATGAATATTCACTATATCTCTCCGGCAGATGACCTCGGAGGGATTTTAGATTTTGATTCAGAACTTGCGAAGCGGAATCTTCAATTGGGTTACTTTGACGCCATGCGGGTTTTTCAGAACCTGAAAGGAAAAAAATATTATATTCAGCCCGACCGGGGAGAAGTATATGTGTTACAATTGCTCGCAGCTTTGCCGGAGGATAAGGTCTTATATATCGGGGAAATTTTCGGTTTTACAGGACGCCCTTACCGCCGGATGCTTTTTGAGCATATTGTGCCTCGCCTGGCCGAGCTTCTAAATATTCCCCGGACAGCTGATTATGAGGAAATCGCTGTTTTATTGCTGGAACAGGTGGCTTGCGGGTATCAGGTGGAGCGCTTTAGAATCTATACCTTTCAGGAATTTCTAAATGAAGTAAAAAAACACTATGTTCCACACCGGGGCAGGGTGAGGAATGAATTACCGGGATTACTGAAGCGAACCCGAATGGTACCCCTGTTAGCCAGGGAGGAGATATTCAACGAGGTTATTTATCAGCTTTTTGAGGAGCCTTTTTAGACACGAAACACTATGAGGGAAATTTGTGGACACTTTTCTACAAAGACAAGTATTTCAAATGTTATGATAATAACATAGAAGGGAGGAGGATCTTTATGACCTGTATGCTTTGCCAAACAAACCCTGCAGTTACGAAATGTATTCAATGCCAGATTTCCCTGTGCCGGGATTGTGCATTGCTTTACCTAGTAGGGAATGGATGCTCACCAGGCGCTGTCTTTTTATGCCCCACCTGCCTAAAGGAACACAGTTCAGATAATTGGTAAGCGAGTAAAAGCACCGTCCCCATGACACGATGAATAAATGTTTAAAGAGGGTGTGAAACAGTGGCCAGGAATCAAAGCCAGGTGGAGCTTATTACCGCTAAAGCTGCTGCTATAAGGAGATTTGTGGAGGAGCATCCGGACTGTCCGCTGGAGGAAATGCTCTCGAGTTTAAAGATAAGTGAAAACAGTCTTTATACTTACTTGTTAGGTTTTATTGATGATCCGGCAGTATGCTGTGAGCAGCAGGAGTTTAAAGTTTTAAGAGATGGCCTCCGCCTGCAGGCAGCAGAAGTGCAGCAGATGCTGGCTAGCATGAAAGGGAAAAAGCGGGGACCCGAACCGGCTGAAAGACTAATTTATCTATATAGTATGCTGCAAAATACTCTGCCCGACGGAGGTTTGACTTTTAGCAGAATTAAGTATTATTACCTGGAGCTCATGAGCCATCATAGTGCTGAGTTACCCTCTGATGAAGCTATCCGGCGCATGATCTACCGGGACATAAAGGACCTGGAAGACATGGGCATTGCTATTCAACGTCCGGCCACGGGGAGCAGTCACTACTGTCTCATGGAGAGCTATCTGCCCAAGCTGCCGGTTGAGAGTGCTGCCACCGTTTATATTAGCATGCTGCTTTACCGGGGCACCCTTCTGGAGGGAGCGACTCAGGCGGCTAAAAGAGAAATAGAAAGGGCTTTCTTTAAGACTATACCTAATTTATCGGAACGACTGCAGGAACGGGTGTATGTGTTGGGAGATACCCTGACTAATCCCCGTAATTTTGGAGATATTCTGGGCAAAATCATCCTGGCCGTGGCCGAGAGCTACCGACTGGATATCGATTATGTAAATGCTGCGGGGGTAAAATCCCGGCGCTTTTTAGAACCTCTGGGTATCGTGTGCAAGCGTTCAGTATGGTACCTTATTGCCCATGATCTGCGCTTCAGAGAATATCGCACCTTTAGAGTTGACCAGATCCAGTCCCCTTATCTGCGCAGTATAGAAAGCTTCGAATATCCAGAAGATTTTTCTCTAAGCGATCATATCGGCTATAGTTGGGGAGTTTTCGCTAATGATCCGGTACAAACGGTAAGATTAAAGTTTTCCCCGGCCGTTGCCCTGCGGGTGAAAAACATCTGTTACCACCCCAGTCAGAAAATATCCGAAGAACTGGCCGATGGCTCGCTTATACTGGAATATCAAATCTGCGGCTTAATCGAACTTCACAGCTGGATACTGCAATGGGGAACTCAAGTGGAAGTATTGCAGCCCAAAGCCTTACGCCGGCAGGTCAAAAAGTCTGCCCGGGAGATATATGAAAAGTATAAGTAATAATGGATGGCCGGTCGCCTAAGCAAATAAAACGTGTTGTGGAGACGGCCCTTTTGACGCGGATTCATATTTGAAGCTAATCAATCATAATAATATACAAATATATGACACAAATCTTAGCAACTCAATAAAAATTGGGGGATTATGTCGTATCTTAAACTAGCAAGGCAGATGCAGTTTATGAAAGGATTTCAGGGTATACGGATAATACAAAATTCAGGGAGGCTGCTTAGAAGGGCAATTATATCAATATTGGTTCTGGTTTTAGTTGCCGGTGCTGCCTATTGGCAGGGCCAAAAGGGTTCACTTGTTAAACAAGAAACCATAGCAGTGAAGATAAGTAATGAAGCAGTGATAGAAAAACTATATGCCGAAGGTATGCTCAATGTCCTGGAGGCAAAGGGGAGGGCCAACTATCAACTGGAAGATCCGGGGACAATTAGAATTCTAAATAGAGCTATAAGCATACCGGGCAGGCAGAAAGTAGTAAGTATTAAATATGAATATAAGGCCCATTGGGGCATCGATTTAACTAGCTTAAAAGCGGATGATGTAATAATAAGCGAAAGCGGGATTCAGCTTCACCTTCCCCGCCCCCAGATGACCGGCATAGAGATCTACAATGATAAGGCCCAAACTACTGGAGGCTGCTTGACTTTTAAAGGTAAACCCCGGGATGACCTGGTGGAGATGAAGGCCAATCAGGATGAATATATTAACATCCTAAGGGAATTTGTATCACAAGACCTGCAGGAATCAGGCAAACACAAAAAGCTCCAGCAAGTAGCTATGAAGAATACCGTTGACCTTTTAACCCGGTTGCTGCGAGAGTTATCGCAAAATAACAATTTAGAACTAAGCATCAAGTTCATATAAAGATTTTCTGCCGGGCCTTGCAGGCTACAATAAAGCTTGTTTATCAAAACAAGCCCAAGAGTTTGGGCCAATAGGGTAGGAGTGTATAGTATAGTAAAGGTAGAAATATGGCGGGCAGCATGTTGCCCACTTTTATACGGGGCAAGTCCAGAATATTCATGCCGATGGCCAGTATTAACAGACCGCCTACCGCCGACATTTCAGTTATGGCGGCTTCGACCAGAAACTGCTGCAGGAAAGATGCGGCCAAGGTGATAAAACCTTGATAAATAAATACTGATGCGGCGGAAAAAAGAACTCCCAGGCCCATGGTGGAAGCGAACACTATGGAAGTAATACCGTCCAATACCGATTTAGCGAATAAAGTCTGATGGTTGCCTGACAAGCCGCTCTCCAGCGAACCTACAATAGCCATGGCTCCGACACAGAACAAGAGGCTGGCACTTACAAAACCGCGGGATATATTGCTCTCGGAGGAAGCGAATCTGGACTCTAGCCAGTTGCCCAAATTTTCCAGGCCGGCTTCTATTTTCATTATTTCCCCTAAGAGACTGCCCAGGGCCAGGCTAAAAATTAACAGCAGAATATTGGCGGTTTGGAATGCATTAAGAAGCCCGATCAAGACCACGGCCAGGCCGATAGCCTTCATAATGGTGTGGTTATAGGAGTCCGGGATACCACCTCTAAAAAATAATCCGATCAAAGATCCGAAAATAATGGCACCGGTGTTGACAATAGTCCCCAGCATATGATCTCTCCTGTCTGGTGAGGTAAAAATCCATAGCGAAAATAAAGCCTGCGTATCTTGCTGCTATATAAGCACCCTTTTCTCTCCCGGATTCTTGGTGAACGAACGAGAACACCAAACTGTGGCGCTGTAAGGGCTTCCGGGATTAGGCGGGCGGGTGATATGGCAGTATCTTGCGAGTGTTTATCAGAACTATACTAACACTTTAAATGGGGAAATGACAATAGCAAGAAACTATTCTATCGCCTTAAAGCCTTCGCCCAGGACCTCATGGGTGTTTTGCACCGTGATAAAAGCCCGGGGATCAAGGTCTTTGATGAAACCACGCAGATGGATGAACTCCCGGCGGTTGACAATGGCTATGATTACCTCCCGTTCTTCACCAGAATAGGCGCCTCGAGCAGCATATATGGTAGCACCTCGCTCCAGCTCCTCTACAATAAAACGTTTAACGACTTCACTCTCCCGGGTGATAATAGTCACATGCTTGCTTACATTAAAACCTTCTATGACTGCATCGATAACCAGGCCATATAGAAGTACTCCTAACAGGGCATACATGCCTTTTTCAATGCCAAAGGTGAAGGCGGCGGCAATGGTGATAAAGAAATCAATGATGAAAAGTCCTTTGCCCAGATCAATATGGTAAAACTTATGTAATATACGGGCGGCTATGTCGGTCCCTCCGCTGGAAGCATTCTGGTTAAACAGCAGGGCAATTCCGGTGCCGGAGATCAATACGCCAAAGATCAGCTGTACCAGGGTATCACTGCCCAACGAGGCATTTAAGGGGTAAAAATACTCCAGACCCCAGATAGTCAGGGGGATTAAAATGCTGCAGTAGATGGTTTTGAACCCAAAGACGGCTCCCACCAATATAAAGCCTGTTATCAACATGAGTATGCTCATAAGCAGCACCAGACTGCCCAGTGGAAACTGGGGCAGGAAGGTATTTAAAATTAGGGCCAAGCCATTGATGCCTCCGGCGGCTATAGCGTTGGGAGCCAGGAAGAAATAAAAACCGGCTGCATCCATAAAAGAGCCCAGGGTGAGTAGAAAAAAGGCTTTTAAAAATTGCTTCATGCTGGCCACCCTTTTGACTTTTACTTATTATTCCTCAGTAAGAAAGCATTAGTCTCTCAAGGGAATGGCTACCCACAAGATTGTCATGCTACCCCAGAAAAACTTCAATCACTGAAGGTATAACCACCCGGGCTACTTCCGGATTATCGCCCCCGGACAGGATGAAGAGAACAGGTTTATCCCCGGCTAGCTGTTTGATTTTCTCTGCCATACGAGGAAAGGCATTAAAGCTAAGCCGGCAGTTGCCATAGTCTCGCTCATGGGAATCGTGACCAAAGATCACTATTAAAAATTCAAAATCCCACTGCTGCTGACTGAAAACCAGGTCCATTTCCTGCAAGAAGCTTTTATCACCATAAGCGGGAACTGGCACATCGTAATTTTGTAACACACTATCGAAATTGCGTACCCCGTTGTTGCCAAAGAAGTTAATATGGATAATATCCCGGTCCTGGCCCAGCAGGTTACGGGTCCCATCACCGAAATGCGGGTCCACATCGACAATCATTATCTTCTGTATGCCCAGCTGCCGAAGTTTTTTAACGGCCATAACTGCATCATTATAAAAGCAGAAGCCCCAGTAGTTGTCATAACTGGCATGATGCCCGGCTGCACCCACAAAACAGAAAGCAAAATCCAGTTCTCCTCGGGCTAGTTTTACTGCCGCCTGTACTACCCCGGCAGCGGAGAGGAGAGCAATGCTATGCTCACCCTCAGCTTGAACTGAAGCAAGGTGAGAGGGGCTGTGGGTTGCAAGCAGGAGGGCTTCACTTTCCTCGTCAACTTCAGGGGTAAAGCGCTGGAGTTTATTCTGGCGGATTAGAGGTTCTAGTGCATCAAAACCAGGCTTAACCCGTTCTTTTAGTATAAAATAGCCTTTTTCGTAAAAATCAGGATGATAGAATACCCCGGCCTTCATCAGATCACCTCTTTCTTTGGGAGCAATAAAAGAATTAGTTCCTGGATAGATATGTATATATATTTAAATACGATTTATAGCTGGCATTTCCCTGCTTGAAACAGGGAATTAGTTTTCAATCTGCTATATGGGTATGCTCAGGTATCAATAATCTAAAGCAAGAAGATAAGGTGGAGGGGGACCCTATTAGGGCTTCCCTCCACCCAACTGGAGGGGGAAATATAATGGTATTGTTTTAAAAAAGATTATATTCCTGCAAAAGCCGGCCTTCCTCCTGCTGAAGACTTTGTTGAATTTCGGGCGTAATCCCGGCCTGCAGGTTATCCTGTACATGACGCACATAGTTTAAGGCTTCCCAGACTTTTCTTTCCGCATATTGAATTTCCTGGGGCAGCAAGCTACTCTGAGCCTGATTAACGGCGGTATGGGCTTGCTGCGCGGACCAGATAGCTTCCTGGCTGGACTGCTGGACCTGTTCGTCCAGCTTCTGGTAACGGCTCTTTACTGTCAAACTCATCTACCTCCTGCAATAGTTGGTTTATGCTGAGCAGTTAAGATATAAAAAACATACTTAGTATATTTATTACCAATAAAGGCTGCTTTTATAGCCAAAGATTAATTTATTTTTTCCAAGGATTTAAAGGGACTGGTGTCGAAATTAATTGAACTAATTACAATAACAAGGAGCGGATAGTTTTGCAGAGAAAGAGTATGATCTTTTTGATCATTAGCCTGCTTATAAGCTCGTGCTTTATGGCAGCAGGCTGCGCACAGGAGGAAAAGGTGGATTCTACAGTGGTGGTCTATACTTCCGTGGATCAGATTTATGCCGAACCCATCTTTAATGAATTTGAAAAGTCCAGTGGGATAAAAGTGCAGGCGGTGTATGATGTGGAAGCAGCCAAGACTACCGGTTTGGTAAATCGACTGATAGCGGAGAAGAATAACCCGCAGGCAGATGTGTTCTGGAATGGCGAGTTTGCCCAAACCATACTATTGAAGCAGGAAGGGATATTAACTCCCTACCGGTCTCCCTCAGCGCAGGATATTCCGGAAAACCTGATTGATGCGGAAGGATATTGGGCCGGTGCCGGGGGAAGGTGCCGAGTTATTCTAGTAAATACAGAACTGATGGCAGCTGAGGATTATCCCGATTCTATTTTCGATTTTTTAAATGAAAAGTACCCGGCAGATAAAGTGGGCATAGCTTATCCCCTGTTTGGTACTACTGCTACTCAAGCGGCAGCCATGTACGCTTATTTAGGCCCGGAAGAAGGAAAGAGCTTCTTTTCGGAGCTAAAGGACCGGGGAGTACAGGTAGTGGATGGTAATTCGGTGGTGAGAGACATGGTGGCTGACGGCAGATTAATGATGGGGCTGACAGATACCGATGATGCGGTAGGAGCCCTGGAAAAGGGGAAACCGGTCAAAATGATATTTCCCGACCAAGATAAGATGGGGACACTAATTATTCCCTATACTACCGGGCTAGTAGCCGGGGGCCCTCATCCCGAGGCTGGACAAAAGTTGATTGACTATTTGCTGAGTCCGGAAGTGGAAAAGGAAGTATTTAATGCGGGCTTTTCTCAGGTAACGGTAAGAGCCTTAGGAATAGAATCTGAATACCTGCCCAGCTTGGGAGTAAAAGGCATGGAAGTGAATCTTACCCAGGCTTATGAGCAACTGGACCTGGTTAGCAAAGAACTGAGGGAGATTTATATAAGGTAGAGGTTTTATGACAGATTATCGTAAGGACTGCTTGAGCATTGGGCGATGGGGGCATCAGTCGGGCCTGATCATATTCCTTATTACCATACTGCTGCCCCTGCTTTACCTCTTGCTCAGAACCGGGGCTAGTCCAGCCGTTGAATGGCTGCCCCTTTTGCTTCCCCAGGGCCGTAGATTGGCCCTGCTTATAAACAGCGTCACTATGGGCGGCATAGTTGCTATATTAGGAACAGCCATCGCCTTTCTCATCGCGGCCAACTGCTGGAGATGGCAGCAGGGACTGAGGGCATATGTTAAATGGCTCTTTTTGTTGATGATACTGGTGCCGGCTTATATTCACAGCCTGGCTTGGGGGACCGCTTTTAACCTGCTTAATTGCTGGTTGTTAGGCCATAACCTGCCGGGAATTAATTTTTCCGGCTGGGCGGCGGCGGTCCTGGTACAGTTGATGTATCTCTTGCCCATAGCTACTGGGATTATTATCCTGGGGTTTTATTCGCTGAACCCGGTTATTATTGAGGCGGCTCGGGTTTTTGCCCCCGATAAAAAGGTGTGGACCCGAATCATTTTGCCGCTCAGCTATCCAATTATAAAGGTTTCCATAGGGATTTTATTTTTATTGACCATCGTTGATTACAGTGTTCCTGCTCTGTTCCAGGTCAGCACTTATGCTCTGGAGATCTTTGCCGAGTTCAGCGCCAGTAACAATCCGGGCTGTGTGATGGCCTTATGTGTTCCGCTGCTGATGATTACTGTGCCGGTTATGATTTTTACTGGCAGTGGATTACGGAATAGCATATTAAAACCAGAGAGGTTTAACTCGGTACTGAGTAATGTGCCCAGTTGGCCCCGGGAATGGCAAGAGCTTAAAATCATGGTTTTCTTCCTGGTGATATTGCAGGTGGGTGTGCCGTTATTGGTAATAGTGAAATTCACCGGCAGCTTAGCTTCATTTTATACATCCATATGGGACTCCAGAAAGGAAATCGCCTTGTCCCTGCAGGTTGCTTTGCTGAGTGCAGGGTTAATTATCCCTCCAGCCTTGTCGGTGGCTAAAGAACTCTTGCGCAAAACCCCAGGCAATACGGGATGGTGGATAATTACTACCCTGCCCTTGGCTTTGCCGGCTCCTTTGGTGGGTATAGCCTTGATAACACTCTGGAACCACAGTTACACTAATGCCATTTATGCTAGTCTAGCCATGCCGATACTGGCTTGTATCTTGCGATTTATGCCGCTGGCGGTAATGGTTTTAGCCGTCTATATTAAACGGATTAATCCCCTGGGCTTGGAAGCCGCCGATATTTTCCAAAAAAATGAAGTGCATGGATTCCTAAGAGTATTTCTTCCTTCCATAATACCTGGATTATTGGCTGCCCTGGGCCTGGTTTTTGCCCTGTCAGCCGGTGAGCTGGGAGCCACTCTGCTGGTTGCTCCGGCTGGAAAAACTACTCTGACTATGAAAATATATAATTATTTGCATTATGGAGCCACCGATACCGTAGCCGGGCTTTGTGCAGCCTTGATAGTCATTACTTTTATTATGGTAGTGCTGATAGTATGGATGAATAAGTTTTGCTCTGGAAGCATGCGTGGAAGGAGGGGAAAAAGAGCTGCTTAAAATTACTAATATAAGCAAGTCTTTTGCCATGTTTAAAGCCGTGGAAAATGTAGCCTTGGAATTAAATTCAGGAGAATGGCGCATCCTGTTTGGCCCCTCTGGCTGCGGAAAAACCACCCTTTTGCGGCTCGTTGCCGGCCTGGAAATTCCCGATCAGGGCAGCATACATATAGGGAAGCGCGAGGTCAGCGGGCCGGGCTGGGCAGTGCCACCCTGGGAGAGAGGGATAGGCTTCGTGTTTCAGGAAGCTGCTCTGTGGCCGCATATGAGGATAGAAGAAAACATTGCTTTCGGAATGCATCGAACATCCCCGGCCGAAAGAATGGATTTTATGCAGCAAATACTCAAAAAGACCGGCTTGTTAGAACAGCGGCAAAAATTCCCACAAGAGCTTTCTGGAGGTCAGGCGCGGAGGGTGGCTCTGGCCAGAGCCTTGGCTGCCCAACCTGACTATTTGTTGATGGATGAGCCCTTAACTAATTTAGACGATACCGCTGCCGCAGAACTGTTAGAATTGATAAAAAGCTCAGCCCGGGACAGCCAGGCCGCTCTGCTATATGTTACCCATAGCCGACAGGAAGTGGAGATACTGGGTGCACCCGTAATAAGAATGCAGCAGGGGCAGCTGCTTATCGATTGAGTGAAGGAAAAATTGACTATGCACTTTAATATAATTAAAAGAATAGGTATCATCATATTATTATTAGCAGCACTTTTGATCCTGGCCTGGTGGGGGCTAAAAGATGAGATCCCCGCTGCCCGGGAAGCCGGCTGGCTGGCTATCTGTCCTCCCCATGAAGTATCAGCTCTGGCAGGTCAGGGGGATATAATCTGGGCTGGAGGCCGGGATGGGGTTTATAAGATTGACCGGCGGCAGAAAAAGATGCTGGGCCGGCTGGAAATAGAACCTCGGCTGACTTATGTCAAGGCCTTGCTAATAGACGATAACGGAGATTTATGGATAGGATATGAAAAGGGCTTGATTTGCTACAATGGCAGGGAATTCCTGTATTATGGCAAAAAGGATGGTTTGCCCAATGACAATGTTAATGCCTTACTCCTGGATGATAAGAGACAGCTCTGGGTAGGAACCTGGGGGGGAGCAGCCTGCTGGACCGGGGAAAAATGGAGGGTCCTTACGCAGGCCGACGGATTGGCCCATGATGCGGTAAACGTTCTTTATCAGGACAGTAATGGCGGCATGTGGTTTGGTTCTTATGCGGCTCCAGAAGGGGGGCTCACTTATTATGATGGGCAAAAGTTTACCTGCTTCACCAGTGACAACGGCCTACCGCATAACAACATTTGTTCCATATTCCAGGACTGCAATAATGATATTTGGGTGGGTACTGGCTTCTATAACCGGGGCGGATTGGTTCGCTTCAGTTTTGAAAAAGATAAGCCGGTATTTAGAGAGTTATGGACCAAGAAAGATGGGCTGGCCGGTGAAAAAGTGAGATCAGTATTCCAGGATCGCAGCGGGGTATATTGGTTTGGCTCCGAATATGATGGTATGGCCCGCTGGGATGGAACATCCATGCAAATATACACGAAAAAAAATGGCATGAGCAGCAATGAAGTCAAGGTATGGCTGGAAGACCAGGAGGGGAATTTATGGTTGGGTACAGATGACGGAGTAACTGTGATTCCTGCCGAAGTTTGATTTCATCATTGCCGCAGGAATCATTGGCAATACTTGGCGGACACAGAGACCCTGCCTTAATGAGGGGTTAGGGGCATCAGAAAGAGGAAAATTCGATTATTTCTTTTCGTTTTTACCAGGCTTATATAGAATAGTATTAGCCTCTTGGAGAAAGGTGAAAGATGCCAGGCTAATGGCCCTGATTATTAGCCAGCACAGTGGTAGTGCTATTTGTCAGCTTTAAGCAGCAAATTTACTATAAATATTAAATTATAAATATAGGGAGAGGATTTATATGAAATGCCAAAATTGCGCCCAGGAAATCTCAGAGAATAATAAATTCTGCCCCCTGTGTGGCAGTCCGCAGACGCCTGCCCCTGCGCCACAGCCGCCCCGCTGTCCCGCCTGTGGAGGGGAAGTAAAGGCCGGGCAGGCCTTCTGTATGAGCTGTGGTGCAGGTTTGGTGGGGACCCAGACAGCACCTTCTGCGGTTCCTCAACCCCCATCTAAAACAGCGCCGCCGATAGTATCTCCCGGGCCCGGTCCCAGTAGACCTGCAGTACAGGCTCCCCAGGCCGTTAGATGTCCTGGCTGTGGGGGGGGGATAAAAGCGGGGCAGGCTTTTTGCATGAACTGTGGGACTCGCATGCCGGTGATGGCAACTGCCGCGCCACTGGTCGCGGGGGCAGGACCGGAGTATGCTCAGAATCAACCGCCTTATTACCAGGCTCCAGCTGCAGCAACTGCCGTCCCAGCCTATGGCAATCCACCTTATCCGGCAGCAGGCTCCAGCCCATATCCCGTCCAGGCTCTAAAAGGCAGTGGGGTGGGGATTCGCTTTCTAGCTACCCTCTTGGATACGATAATTTTATCAGTAGTAATGGGAATATTTATGGGAGGTATGCTTACCTCGCAGATGCAGCAGATAGCCTATACCGGGACTATTAATTATGGTGTGTATGCCATTCCCGCGATTCTTACCTTTGCTTATTATATCTTGATGGAAGGCCTGCTAGGAGCAACAATAGGTAAACTAGCCTGCGGTTTGCGGGTAGTAAGCAAAAATGGTGAACCATGTGGGATTACTAAATCGCTTATCCGCAATCTGATGAGAATCGTGGATGCAATGTTCGGTTACCTAGTGGGAGCTATATTTGTGTGGGTTACAGCCGATAATCAGAGGCTGGGCGATATGGCAGCCGGAACCTTGGTGGTAAAGAAACAGCAACTGCTAGGGTAAGGGAAAGGTTGGAAAGTATAAAAAGGCCGCCGATTGGATTAAGAACCGGCGGCCTTTTTATACTTTAAAGGCGGTTACTATTGCGTAAGGACTGCAGGTAAGGCTAATTATAAACAATGCTGAATATGAAGATGATACCCCGGTCTTCATCTATACTGTAATTATAACGCTGCACTTTCCCGCTGCGGAACATAAGCGAGCCCAGGTCCCCATAATCGCTGTGCTTGAAGTCGGCCACTTTAACTGTAATTTCAACGGCCCGGCCAGCCAGGGCATTGTTCACGAAGGTCCTGAATCCCTGGTAGTTCTGAACCTGCTGCCGATTATATGCATAATAATTATACTGAGTTGCGGTGCAGGTGGGGTATTGTTGTTTATTCCAACGGTGGTCTTTGGCTATATCCTGGTCATTTAGATTGAAATAGCTATAACCCAAAGCCCCCTTTCCGCTTGGCGCGATAACGTCATCCCAGCATACGTCAAGATGATAATATGCCCCTCCCAGCTGGACTATATTCCAGGCATGATTATACCATTTGCCTTCGAAGATCGAGCTGCCCTGAACTACCATGGATTTAAGTCCAGTGGCATGGCACAACAGGTGCATGGCTTCTGCATAACCCTGGCACACCCCGCGCCCCAAGACTAGAACTCCATAAGCGGTATAGGAAGAGGCTGGTATGGTGCCATGCAGGAAATTGTCATAGTCATATTCAGCATGATTAATGATATAATCATGCAGGGCTTTTTCTTTTTCATAGTCATTCATACCCTTATGAATGCTGCCATTTATGATTTCTCTTACCTTTTTCATCAAGGTCAGGTACTGCTTATCATTGTAAACATATTCGATAGTTACCTCTAATTCTTCTCCATCGTATAGGCAGTGCCATTTCTTACATATTTGAGCTATTCCCGTCTGTGTACTAATAGAATTTTGAGCGGCTGCTAAAGCATTCTCAAATTCATTCAGTGCACTACCCGGGTAATCATTTACATAAACTGCAAATCCAGTTTCCATATTGAGCAGGGCGTTTTCCAGTACCAACTGTAATTGCAGGGCGTTTCTAGCCGAATAAACCCCTGGAGCGCGTAACAACTGTGGAGAAAAGCTGCTAGTATTTCCGCTGTAGATGCCACTGGCTGCCACCGCAGTCTCGGTAATAACATGATCCTTTTCTACCAATTTTTCCAGCAGAGTATAGGGCTGGTTTTTCAATTTACTTTGCAAACCTAAGTAGGAAAGCCAAACCATATGATCCCGGCGGAAACAGCCCAAATCCAGGAACTGCTTATAAGCGGCTGTGTCCAGGATATGCACCTCCCTGGCTTTAGTCAGGGACTCATTCCAGACAAAGTCCCCTTGGCTTTCATCATAGGCCAGGGTTCTTAATAGGTAGCTCATATATTGTTCTGCTGAAAGCGGAGCATGGGGGGAGAAAGTCCAGGCACTGGTTCCCTTGCTTAAGCCTTGCTGGTACAGGTAAGCTACATAGGGGTCAGCCCAACTGGGAACATCCCGGAAAGGATGAGAGAGCCTAGCCTGCAGGGCATAATCTTCCTGGCCCAGCAACCGCACTAACATTACAGCCCCTTCAGCGCGGGTGGGAATCCGCTCCAGTTCAAATCCCTGCTGGGTACCATTAAAGACTCCTAGAAAGTACAAAACTTGGGCTTCAGCTTGATGTTCGATAATAACGGCAGCCTGGGTTTGCTTAGGGAGCAGCACCCAGCTGCAATTGAGCAAAAATATAGCGGCGAGGATTAAGATAAAAAAGCGTTTCATAAATGGCTAACCTCTCTTTGATTAAGAATTATAAGATAAGTTTACCATACCATGGATATTTTTCTAATAGGATTCAACCTGAGATTTACGGTTAAAGTTCGGCCTCGGTGCTGCAGCGATCAAGGCAGGCGTCTAGCCTAATTTTTTCTTGAACTTGGCGGTACTTATACCTAGCATAAGCAGTGAGTATATGATCAGGGCCGTTATCTGCCCCATCAGATAGGAGAAACCTATACCCTTAAGCATGATTCCCCGGATGATGTCCAGGTAATAAGTCAGGGGAATAACAAAGCTGAGATAATATATGATATCAGGCATCGCCTGCCGGGGAAACATAAAACCGGACAGCAGTATACTGGGAAGCATAACAAAAAAGGCCATCTGAAAAGCCTGGGTTTGGTTCTGGGCTACATTGGATATAGTTAAGCCTAGTCCCAGAGAAGCGGTAATGAAAAACAGGGTTAGAAAATATAATTCCAGCAGGCTACCGCGAATAGGAACATGGAAAAAGAAACTGGCTACCAGGAGGGCTACAGTTATTTGCAGATACCCCAGCACAATGTAAGGAATTATCTTGCCTAGCATCAGTTCATAAGGTTTCAGGGGAGTGACGATTAATTGTTCCAGGGTACCGAGTTCTTTCTCCCTTACAATAGCCAGGGCGGTTATAATGACCATGGTCATAGTTAAAATAACCCCTAGAATAGCAGGAACCATGTAGAAGGCCGTTATACCATCTGGATTATACCAGGGGCGCACCCTAACATCATATGGAAGCGCAGTGTCCAGCTTGTTTTCCACCATTATTTCCTGGGATTTAAGCAGTCCGATAGAATTAGCGGTAGCAATAGCCTGGTTGGCGACCATGTTGTCGCTGGCATCTACCAGCACCTGCATAGAAGCTGATTCATTTCTCAGTAATTTTTTTGTGAAATCCGGGGGGATAATTATTCCGACCTGAGCCTTGCCGCTATCTATGCTGGCTGTTACTGCATCATAATTGTCCACTGTATAGACTATATCAAAATAGCCAGAAGCCGAAAAGGATGCTATAATATCACGGCTTTCGCTGGATAGCGACTGGTCCATTACCACGGTAGGGATGTGCTTCACCTCGGTCTGTATTGCATAACCAAACAATAACATCTGGACCAGGGGCATCATAAAAATCAATGCTAGAGTAATCCGGTCGCGGCGCATTTGGATATATTCTTTTTTCATAACAGCTAACATCCGGTTCATGGGGTCTGGCCTCCTCTCCTTCTGGACAGAGCCAGGAAAACATCTTCCAGGCTGGGCTCTATAGTTTCTGGAGTTTTACTGCAGTACTTGCGGATAAGTTCAATATCATCTTTTTCAGCCAGGGTTACATGTACTGCCAGGCCGTGCATGCTGGCCTCCTTTACTTCCGGTAGTTTTGATATTTTATCCAGGAACAGCACCGGGTTATCTGTTTCGATCCTAAGCAAGCTGCCTTTTATGGAATCCTTTTTGAGTTTGTCCGGCTTATCCAGGGCCAGGAGTTGGCCTTCACTAAAAAAGGCAATTTGGCCGCAGCGTTCAGCTTCATCCATGAAATGGGTGCTGACAATAATAGTTTTTCCTCGGCCGGCCAGTTCCTGGATGATATTAAAAAACGATCGGCGCACGGCCGGGCTCACCCCGCTGGTGGGTTCATCGAGAAAAATGATTTCTGGATCAGACATTATGGCGCAGGCTAGAGCCAGACGTTGCTTAAAACCCTGACTCAAATTTATTACTAATTCGTGTTCTCTTCCCTGCAAGTCAGCTAGGCAGATCATTTCTTTAATTCTAGCCTTTTTAATTTTTTTACCGATACTATATATGCCTGCATAAAAATCTAGATTTTCCAGCACATTCAAATCCTGGTAGAGGCTGAATTTCTGTGACATATAGCCCAGGTTTTGTTTTATTAACTCACTATCCTTATATAGATCATAACCAAGAACACTGCCTAAACCAGAACTGGGCTCTAAAATACCGCAGAGCATACGAATAGTAGTGGTTTTCCCGGCCCCGTTGGGTCCCAAAAAAGCACAGATTTCACCGGGTTTTATATTAAGATTTACCTGGTCAACAGCAGTAAAATCGTCGAATTTCTTGGTCAGATTACAGGTAGTAACACTATACTCCATAAAACGGCACCTCCCCGGATCGATTAACAGGCACTAATCAGCAGCAGGAGAAATATGCAAACGAGGCTCGGCCAGGAAAGCAAAGACGTCTTCCATACTGGGATAAATATCGTCTATTTGCACATCTTGTATGCCCTTTTGCCGGATATAATCTGCCAGTTTTAGGCGCATTTTTTCAGCGTCATCCACCAGCAGGTGAAAGCGATGGGAATAATAAGATGAATCCATGACCCCTGGAAAGTCATCAAAGAAGTATGGATCGCTAATATTGCCCTTTACTGACAGTACCCGCTGGGAAAAAATATTTTTTAACCCAGCCGGAGTATCACAGGCTACCAATTTACCGGAATTGATAAGTGCTACCCGGTGACAGAGTTCAGCTTCATCCATGTAGGGAGTAGATATTAATATGGTGATACCGCTGGCATTTAAACGGTAAAGGATTTGCCAGAACTCTTTGCGTGATTCCGGATCAACACCGTATGTTGGTTCATCGAGTACCATAAGTTCAGGGCGGGTTATGAGGGCGCAGGTTAGTGATAGTTTCTGCTTCATGCCGCCGGAAAGCTTATCGGCCAGACGATTTTCAAATCCTTGCAATCCGGTCAGTCTGAGGATCTCCTCCGAACGTTCTGCAGTCATTTTTTTGTCCAGGCTATATAATGACGCGAAAAAATTTATATTTTCAGATAGGGTCAAATCGCCATATAGGCTAAATTTTTGGGGCATATAACCAATTCTTTCCCGGGGAAACTTATTGGCTGGTAAATCATCAAGGGTGATATTTCCAGTATCCGCATCCAGCAAATCACACACCATCCGCATAAAAGTGGTCTTGCCGGCACCGTCCGGGCCCACCAGACCAAAAATCTCACCTTGCTCAATCTCCAGGGAGAAATCATCTACGGCTGTATTTCTCCCGAAAGATTTACTTACCCGCTGGCTAATGATCATGGTCATTGCTCTCGAATGATACATCAGCTGGCATACCTGGTTTTAAAAGACCATCCTGATTTTCTACTGCTAATTTCACCCCATAAACCACATTACTTCGTTCTTTTTTAGTCTGGATAGTTTTAGGAGTAAATTCTCCCTGTGATGCGATATATACCACAGTGCCAGTGAAAACTTGATCACTTCCACTTACAGATATGCTGGCCTTTTGGCCCAGCTTAATACGGGGCAGATCATCAGTAGAGATGTAAACTTTTATCCACATGTCGTTCAAGTCGATAATTCTCGCCACAGAGCTGCCCAAGGGCAGATATTCACCTTTGCTATAGTTTTTACTGCTGATAACACCATCGATGGGGGAGAAAAGCTGTAGATCTTCAAGTTGGGCATCAGCTGCTTTCAAAACCGCCTTACCTCGCTCCAGTTCTGCCCTTGCGGCATCTATTACACCCGGCCGGTTTCCAGCCTGTAAAAGGCTCAACCGGGCCTCAGCACCTTCCAGCTGATAGGCCAAATTATCGCGACTGAGCTGCAGCTGCTGCAGTTCCATTTCCGAGACGGCTCCTGCTTCAAGCAGGCGTTTACTTCTCTCCAGATCCAAATCGGCCTGCTGCAGGCTAGCCGATGCTAAGCTGACCTGGGCAGAAGCTTCTTTAATTTCCTGAGTGCGGGCTCCAGAAAGGAGATTATCCAATTTTGCTTCCAGGGCGGCAACACTGAGCGCATCACGTTCTCTTTGGGCCAGCAGATCCTTGCGGGATAACGCTGCTACTAACTGACCTTTCGCTAGCGAATCGCCTTCCTCCCCGGCTATACTGATCAGGGTGCCGCTAACGCGGACATTTAGCTCCACGCTTTCAGCCTCAATAGTACCGCTGGCCTCCAGTAAATCGCCGGGGGGGTTGTAATAATGATGGTAGGCCCAGTATGATGTCCATCCGAGTACTGCTAATACCACGATGATAACAAGTGGTTTTGTCGCTTTCATGCCTAATCCTCCGTTATAGATAAGGTGTTACCCTGGATTTCAAGGGCTCGGGTATATCTTTCAATCTCAGCTCATCCACGTTTAATATTGCTACAGTATCCACTTTCGCCATAGATGCCAGCTCCCGGGCAGTAAGACCCTGGTTGCGTCTCAATTCTCTAAGTGTTTTCTTTTTCTTGCTCCACTTGAACATGACCATCCTCCTGGGAATATTTTTTCCAAAACTCAAACGTTACCTGGCTGTAATTCTGTATAATATAATATATGATTTATTGCCGCTCGGGTAGGTGCATTAATTATAGCTCAGGATAATTCAGGCCAGATCTGTTGGTCTAGGCCAGAGTTCTAGGGGAGTGATTATACTGCGCGCGGTTTTAGGCTAGGGTAATTTTCTGCGGATGAAACCTTCTTGCACCTATGAGTCTGGCAAAGGAGATGGAGAAGCTGGAAATACATATACTGGCCAGTGGCAGCACTGGCAATGCAGCGGTTTTTAAATTTGGCGAAACCACACTATTGTTGGATGCCGGCATTAGCGCTCGCAGGATAGAACGGGGACTGGCAGAGGTTGACATAAAGGCAGGCGACCTGGATGGGGTACTATTAACTCATGAGCATAATGATCATATCAAAGGCTTAGATGTCTTTATTCGTCGTTATCATATTCCAGTGTATACCAGGCCCAAAACCTGGGAAAAGCTGCCCTGCAGACATAGATTCCCTTCCGAATGCTGCCTGGAAATAGAAAACGAGCTCAGCATAAGAAATGTTGGCATAACCGCTTTTAATATTTCCCACGACGCAGCCGACCCGGTAGGATTTACCTTTTTTTATGGAGGCAAAAAAGTGGTAATGGCAACTGATCTCGGTGTAGTAACAGCCGGGGTAGAGAAAGCCATGCAAGACGCTGATGCTGTGGTACTCGAAGCCAATCATGATCTGGGCATGCTGGAAAATGGACCTTATCCTCGGTTCCTAAAGCAGAGAATCAAAAGCAGCAGTGGTCATCTGTCCAATGTCAATGCGGGAGGATTGCTATCACGTATCAATTGTCGGCCAGGAATGAGAGTTTTTTTGGCTCACCTCAGCCTGCATAATAATCATCCTGATCTGGCTGAAAAGACGGTACGGAAGCTTCTCATGGAAAATGGGCATTTGGTAGGAAGAGATACAATACTTCATAAAACCTATCCTGATCATAGAAGCAGCATAAAGTTATGATGTTTTCAGGTTGCTGGCCACCCTCAAAAGCAAATACAATCCCGGCGAACTACCCTCTCCAGCGGAGCAGTCAGTGTCGCTGTTAGGGTAATCTTAAGATCGGGTTGCTTTAATAAAAAAAGCAAACCGGAGAATAGCCTCCAGGTTTGCTTTTTTATAGGCCTTTTAAGATTTTACTACCTCGGGATATTCAACTCCGAAGGTATCAACACTCACTTTAAGCATTTTCTGATCCTGCAAAGGTCTATCCATGCGGTTCTTTTTAGTGTTTACTATGGTATCTGCCTCTTCCATGCCTTCTATAACCTTGCCAAAGGATGCATATTGTCCATCCAGATGGGGTGAGGGAGCGACCATGATAAAAAACTGCGATCCGGCTGAATCCGGTGCGGCTGTTCTGGCCATGGAGAGAACGCCTCGGTCGTGTTTAAGGTCATTTTTAAAGCCGTTGCCGGAAAATTCGCCTTGGATAGAATAACCAGGGCCACCCATACCTGAACCTTGCGGGCAGCCTCCCTGAATCATAAAACCAGGTATTACCCGGTGAAAAATAATCCCATCATAATAGCCTTTATTGACCAGGGAGATAAAATTATTTACTGTATTGGGTGCGATTTCTGGATATAATTCGGCTTTAATTATACCTCCATTTTCTAATTCGATTGTCACCAACGGATTTTTACTCATCTAATCTTCCTTTCCAGATCTTAATTTTTAGATACATTATACCAGAAGTGGAAGGAATTTATGCTGGACATTCCGGAGACTATGTACAGCAGGCAGCCGCAAAAGCCATTTGAGTACTGGCAAAGCTGCGTTTCAAGTCCATAAACTGTTGATGATCATGATCACCTGCCCAAGCCCAACGGCTGAAAAAAAGCCACGAGGTAGGAAAAGAGTATTTCATAGCGAATGTTTAAGGAAAGTAAAGATAGACTGTGAGTGAGGATGATGGATACCAAACATATTGTGTTAATAGGTTTGACAGCGACTGCCCTGCTTACTGCGGTGGTACTGGTGGAGGTTTTACCGGTTCTGGCGATAGCCTTTATCATCCTGCTGGGGGGTCTGGGCATTACTTATTATGCCGGGCTCAGCAGGAATCGTATCGAATATATTGCAGAGCAGCGCCTGTTGTTGGAATTTAATAAGAAAGTGATTGGCAGCCGGGAGCTATCAGAAGTAGAAAGAGTAATTAATAAATATGCCGCCCGGATAGTATCCTGTGAAAACGCAACAATATTACTTCATGACGGCAGCACAAAAGATGAACTCGAGTGGACTGAATTAGAAAAAATTGGGAGATGGGTTGAGGAAGAGCAGACCGTGCTCTTGATTGATGAGGAAAACGGCTGTCCCCCCGATTTAAGCATGCCGGCTGATGTCCATTCTCTGCTGGCTATCCCTTTATTGAGCAGGCCCGATGGTTACGGTACCTTATTCCTGCTCAACATAAAGGAGCCTGGCACTTATACCGTCCGACAAAGGGAAATGCTGGAGTATTTAACGGTACAGGCAGCAGCGATAACCTCCCGGATCCTGCAGTTTCGAACCCAGCAGGACTACCAGTTGGATTTGCTAAAGGCTCTGGTCCAGGCCATCGAAAGAAGAGAAACGGGCTTTGCCGGACATAGTGAAAGGGTAGCTGAAATCAGTCACTTGCTGGGAGTGAAACTGGGTTTGGATGCCGTTGAAAGTCAGGATTTATATTACGCTGCCCTGCTGCATGATATTGGAAAACTATGGGGGGATGAAACGGATGATTTAGAGACGGAGGGACCGGAGGAATTGAACCTCAAAGATCACGCTAGCCGGGGTGCCCTAATACTGCAGGAAATTCCAGGTCTGGGAAGAGTCAGGGAGGGTATCTTGTACCATCATGAGCGCTATGACGGTACCGGCGAACCACAGGGTTTATTGGCCACAGATATCCCCTTTGCGGCTAGAATTATAGCAGTAGCAGATATTTTCGATGCCCTCATCAACTTATGTGCTGAAGAGGAGCGCTTACCCCCTGAACAGGCCCTGCAAGTAGTGAAAAAGGCCTCTGGATCAATTCTGGACCCGCTGGTAGTTGTCGTCCTGGAAGAAGTCGTCAAAGAGGAAAATTCTCTCTTTCAAGCTGAAAAGCAATGATAACCTACATAAGAATGAGGAGTTAAGTAAGTGCGCATAATAATGGCTATTCTGTTCATGATAGTTCTGGTCTATTTAAATTATACTTTAGGAGTAGGTCCACGGGGGTTAAGCGGATATAATTGGAGGAGATAATATGGCCAGGAAATATCTCCTGGGACATGTTTTAGGAGTTGATGATGATGCAGAATTCCTTTATCAAAGAATTATTAATCAAACAGAGAGAGTATTTTAACAGCGGTGAAACCCGGAGTTTGGAGTTCAGAGCCGAGCAATTGAGAAAAGCACAGTCTTTGCTGATCGACCATGAGGATGAGATTTTCGAAGCTCTTAATATGGATCTGGGCAAATCCGCTATGGAAAGCTATATAAGCGAAGTTGGTTTTGTGCAGGCTGAATTGCGTTATATGTTAAAAAACATCAGAGGTTTGAACCAACCGACTCGGGTGAGGACTCCTCTGATATACCTGGGAGCCAGGAGCTATATCTACAATGACCCGCTGGGTGTGGTTTTGATCATCGGTCCCTGGAATTATCCTTTGCACCTGATCATGGCTCCTCTTGCGGGAGCTATCGCTGCCGGCAACTGCGTTATTTTGAAGCCATCTGAACTCGCGCCCCATACCTCAAGAGTTATAAAAAAACTGCTAGGGAATGAATTTGCCCGGGAGTATATTGCCGTGGTGGAAGGTGGGATTGAAACCTCCCAGGCTCTGCTGGAGGAAAAATTTGACCATATTTTTTTCACCGGTGGTACGGAGGTGGGCAGGATAGTAATGAAGGCGGCGGCTGAAAAACTCACCCCGGTGACCCTGGAACTGGGTGGCAAAAGCCCTTGTGTAGTAGATAAAAATATTAATATAGATTACACGGCCCGCAGGATATGCTGGGGTAAATTCCTGAACGCCGGACAGACCTGCGTGGCTCCTGATTACCTCCTGGTACACCGGGACATAAAGCCAGAGCTGTTGGAAAAGATGAAAGAGGTAATAACGGAATTCTATGGGGAGGATCCCCGGCAGTGTCCTGATTATGCAAGGATCATCAATGAAAGGCACTTTGACAGAATTCTTGCCCTCCTAGGAGAAGGAGACATCATTACCGGCGGAGAGGCACAGCGGGAAGATAGATATATCTCTCCTACTATAATAGACTGGGTCTCCCCGGATGCCCCTATAATGCAGGAAGAGATTTTTGGTCCTATTCTGCCGGTGATGGAATATGAGCATCTAGAGGAGGCTATTCAGTTCATAAACCTCAGACCCAAACCACTGGCCTTATACTTTTACTCCCGGGACCAAAAACAGCAGGAAAAGATGATGGAGGAGACCACTTCAGGTGGAGTATGTATAAATGATAGTATTATCCATATTAGCAACCTGGAGCTTCCCTTCGGGGGAGTAGGGGATAGTGGTATCGGTTCTTATCATGGTAAGGCCTCCTTCACCACCTTTTCTCACCAGAAGAGTGTTATGAAAAACAGTATGTTATTCGACCTGCCGGTAAAATACCCGGCCTATAAAATATCCCTGCAGAAGATGAAACAGCTGCTGAGGCTGATGTAGGTAAATGAGTCTGAGAACTGTCCCCAATTTGCAAAAGTTGACAAAAGGAACCGTCCCCGCTGTTAACTCCAGGAATAAAGATTTTTTATATTGACCTCGATATTAAACTTATAAACTAATTGATCTGGCAGCTAATTTCTGCACAGATAGCACATGTTTGTAAGTTGGATGTGAAGATATGAAAAAAAATAAATTCTACTATGGCGGCGCCATGGCAGTATTAATACTGGTAATCTGTTTGGCCATCCCATTTCATGATTCCCTGGGGAAAGATAATCTGGGCCCATCGGGGGGGGACGATGAATTAAGCATGGAGTCTGCGAGTCAGGCTGCTGTTCAGTTCCGGCCGTTTCCCAGCCCGGATGAAACTCGTTATTACATGGAACTTTATCTGGATATAGCCTCCAACTTGCTGTACGGTCACAGCAGTATTTATACCCTCAACACTACCGACAGTGATATGAATGAGTTATGGTTTTCTATTTATCCCAATGCTTTTAAAACTCCTGCTTGCACACCTGCTCCGACCCAGGCATATTACAAAGGTTTTAATCCCGGTTGGCTGGAGTTGGATGGGGTGCTGGTGAATGGGCGGGAAGTAGAATACTCTGTGGATGGAGTATCCATGCATATTATAATGCCGTTTGATATTATGCCGGACAAGGCTATAATTATAGATATGAATTGGAGAAGCCGAATACCGGAAATTGCTTACCGCTTTGGCAGCAAAGACGGGGTTTTTATGCTGGGCTATTTCTATCCGGTTCTTAATGTGTACGACCAGGAAGGCTGGCATATGGCTTATAATTCTAAATTTGGGGATCCCTTTTGCTTCCATTGCGCAGATTACCTGGTCGAAGTTAACATACCGGAAGCTTACGAGGTGGTCTCCACCGGCAGCAGCAGTCAGAAATGGGCGGAAGATAATGGCCGGGAGATTTATTTGATTGAAGCCAGTAAAGTGCGTGATTTTTGCCTCCTGATAATATATGATTACCAGGAAGTTATAAGTAAAGTGCATAATATAACGGTTAAGTGCTACGTGCCTGGCGGGAGCGGGACGGATAAGGCAAAGGAAATAGCACAGCAATGCGGAGAAATACTGCATTATTATTCATGCCGCTGGGGTTCTTATCCCTACCTGGACTTTAAGGTCGCTTTTGTTCCCATGCAGGGTTTCCATGGCATGGAATATTCAGGATTAATATTTTTACAGGAAGAAATGTTTTCCCCTGGATTTGATAGCCAGCGGGGCAGCTTTATTCTGGCCCATGAGGTAGCCCACCAGTGGTGGTATGCCATGGTAGGGAATGACCAACTGGCTGAGCCGTGGCTGGATGAGGGCCTCGCCAACTGGTCGGCCTATAAGTATCAGGAAGACTGTCAGGGACTTATGGTGATGCGCCAATCAAACGCCGCAGCCGGCAAAATGAACCGACCGCTAAATGAAATGAATTCTCGCAGTGAGTATTATCAGACTATTTATAATGGTGGGGAGGCATTCTGGGCCGCACTGGAAAGGGAACTAGGCCGGGATACTACCGATAGAGTCCTGCGCTGCTATCTGGAGGATTATAAATTTGATATTGCTACCACCCCGGGGCTGCTGGCGGTAATTAGGAAAGAAGCCCACCAGGAGATGGACTCCTTTTTTCAAAAGTGGTTCTGAAGACAGCAAGCTATGCTATACTCTGGCTCCATACTGCTGCAGTATTTGCAGGGCGCTTGCAATTTTATCTTGCCCGGTTACCAGGGTAAGCAGGTAGGAATATCCCGGTGTTGTTTCCGCTGGGGAGGACATACCGCTGACAAATGGATCTGCAGCTATCAAGGGACCCTGGACAAGGCCGTACTCTTGGCTGCCATATTCCCGGCTGCCCAGTACCATACTTGATAAATTGGCCGGATAGGACTTATAAACCGAACGGCTGGGATAGCGGGAAATGCTATCGACTTGCAAATGCTCATAACCCCTTTCTTTTAGGGCCTGAGCAGCCTGCTGAGCTTGCTGCTGGTCCGAGAAATAAGCCAGGATAGATCTTTCTCCTGGTTCGAGTTGCATTAAGACACCTCCTATTTTTAAAATTAATCAGGAAAGGCAAGTTCTTTTTTATAAGTTTTTCCCATAATGGGATAAAATATATATGTAGTTTTCAGCAGCAAATTCGAGGAGGAAGAAAATGAATCCCATTCAAGAAATTAAGGGTTTAATAAACGACCAGATAATCGAGGCATTGGAACTGGCCAGAAGGGAAGGACTGATAAAATACAGTGCCATACCGGAATTTGTGATAGAAGTACCCCGGGAAAAGGGCCATGGGGATTTTGCCTGTAATGCCGCTATGATAATGGCCCGAGAGGCGAAAATGGCACCCCGCCAGATAGCCGGGATAATAATAAATAATATCGATCTAAATCACTTGGATCAGCTGGAAAAGGTGGAAATGGCAGGACCGGGCTTTATTAATATTTTTCTTAATGATAAATGGCTTCATGAGATACCTTTTGTGGTTAAGGAAAAGGGCGATAGTTTCGGTCATAATGAGATCCGCAACTGTAAGGTGCAGGTGGAATTTGTCAGCGCCAATCCTACCGGTAACCTGCACATGGGGAATGCCAGAGGCGGAGCTATAGGCGACACTCTGGCTAACATATTAGAGTATGCCGGTTATGAAGTGGAAAGAGAGTTTTATATTAATGATGCCGGTAATCAGATTGAAATATTTGGAGATTCCCTAGAAGCACGGTATATGCAGCTGACCGGACATGATGTGGAATTTCCCGAGAACGGATATGCAGGGCAGGATCTAATCCAGACGGTAAGAAACATTATCAAAGAGTATGGGGATAATTTGTCGGAACTACCAAAGGAGAAAAGAAGAAAACTCATCATTGAACATGCCCTAGAGGAAAAGGTAGCTTATATCAAGAAAACCCTGCTGAATTTTGGCATTGGATACGATGTCTGGTTTAGCGAAAAAACTCTTCATGAGTCCGGGGCAGTGCAGCAGGTGATCGACGCCCTGCAGGAGAAAGGTTATATATACGAGCAAGAAGGTGCTTTATGGTTTAAAACCAGCAGTTCTGACGAAGATAAAGATAACGTAGTAATGCGCGCTAATGGCTTGCCCACTTACTTTGCAGCCGATATTGCTTATCACCGGGATAAATACCAGCGCGGTTTTGACTGGGTAATTAATGTCTGGGGAGCAGACCATCATGGGCATGTGAATCGTATGAAGGATGCTATCGAAGCTCTGGGATATAAACGGGATATGCTGGATGTTTTATTGATGCAACTGGTCAGGTTGTACCGGGGTAAAGACCTGGTGCGAATGTCTAAACGTACCGGGACTACTATTGCCCTGGACGAACTGATAGACGAACTGGGAAAAGACGCAGCCCGGTTTTTCTTTGTTATGCGCAGCCCGGACAGTCAGCTGGATTTTGATCTTCGCCTGGCTGCCGAACAGAGTCAAGATAATCCGGTTTATTATGTTCAGTATGCCCATGCTCGCATCTGCAGCATTTTTCGGCAGGCTGAAGCGGCCGGAATCAAGATGTCAGCTGTTAGCAGCATTGATACCACTTTGTTGAAGGAGCCTGAGGAACTGGCATTATTGAGGAAAATCGCTGATTTTCCGGAAGAAATTCGACTATCTGCGCAAACGCTGGCTCCTCACCGTATAGCCAGGTATGTGCTGGATCTGGCCGGATTATTCCATAGTTTTTATAATCGCCATCGGGTTATAAACGTAGAGGCCGAGTTGCAGGATGCCAGACTCCTGTTGATGCAGGTTTCACGTATTACGATAAAAAATGCGCTATCGATCCTGGGTGTTAGTGCGCCTGAATATATGTAGGAGGTTAAGCATGGTGAACAAAAAGAAAACCGAAGCAGATCTAGCCGTGGAGATACTCTTGGAAGGGCAGGAGCCCATGTATTACGAGGACCTTTTGAAAAAAATTGCTGCCCGGATGGGCCGGGATGATCAGATATCTACTCTGGTAACGATTTTTTCGCGTTTAAATATGGACCATCGGTTAGTTTACCAGGGAGATGGGTTCTGGTATTTTGATACTAAAAGAATTAAATGAGGGGATTAAGTGAACATGAAAATTAGCTGGTTGGGCCATGCTTCCTTTATAATTGAGAGCGGCGGGAAAAGACTTATTACCGATCCTTTTGATGAAAAGCTGGGGTACCCGGTATACGAAGAAGAGGTGGACATTGCCACTGTAAGTCATGATCACTGGGACCACAATGCAAGCGGCAGGTTAAAGGGAAACCCGATAGTGGTTAAAGGTACAGGGAAATTCAATATCGACGGCTTCAAAATATCCGGCTTTCCTAGCTTCCACGATAAATCAGGCGGAAAGGAGAGAGGGATTAATACTATCTTCAAAATCTCTACCGAAGGAATCGACCTGCTTCATATGGGTGATCTGGGACACGTACTCAGCCCTGAACAATATTTGGCGCTGGGTAAAATAGATATATTGCTGCTGCCGGTGGGAGGAGTATATACCCTTGATGCGGATGAAGCCTATGAAATTGTACAGGCTATTAAACCTGCGGTAGTTATTCCTATGCATTTTAATACCCCCCACCTTTGTTTTGAACTGTCTCCAGTAGAGCAATTTACCTCCAAATTCGATCAAGTGATTAAACAAGCATTCCTGGAAATGACGGCCGATAATCTGCCTGAACAGGCGGAAATAATAGTTTTAGATTACACCAGTCGCTTGACCGGGCAGGAATAAGAGTAGTAAAATTCTAGAGGATTTTGATTATGTTTTTCAAGGGAAAGAGAGGGTCTTAGGGTGACAAAGTATATATTCATAACTGGGGGCGTTGTTTCCTCATTGGGTAAAGGAATCACAGCTGCTTCTCTGGGCAGGTTGTTGAAGAGCCGGGGGTTAAAGGTAGCCCTGCAAAAATTTGACCCCTATATAAATGTTGATCCCGGTACTATGAGCCCTTACCAGCATGGCGAAGTGTACGTTACTGAAGATGGGGCCGAGACAGACCTGGATGTTGGCCATTACGAAAGGTTTGTAGATGTCAATTTGAGCCAGTATGCCAATTGCACTACCGGCAGAATATATCAAACGGTTCTGGATAAGGAGCGCCGAGGGGACTATCTGGGGCAAACGGTTCAGGTTATACCCCATATTACCAACGAGATAAAAGCGCGGGTTACCCTGATTGAAAACGAGCTTAACCCGGACGTAATAATAAGTGAAATAGGTGGAACAGTAGGGGACATAGAGTCTCTGCCCTTTCTGGAGGCGATAAGACAGTTGAAATTTGACCTGGGCAAAGACCGGGTTTTATATATTCATGTTACCCTGCTTCCATACATAAGAGCCGCTGGTGAGCTAAAAACCAAACCGACCCAGCATAGTGTAAAAGAATTGAGAAGTATAGGGATTCAACCTGATATTCTGGTCTGCAGAACGGAAAAAGATCTGTCAAAAGAAATTAGAGGCAAACTAGCATTGTTTTGCGATGTGGATGAAGAAGCGGTAATTCAATTAAAGGATGTCGATTCAATATATGAAGTTCCCCTAATGCTGGCTCATGAAGGACTGGATAAGGAGGTAATCAAGAGAATTGGCCTCCAATGCCAGGAAGCCAACCTGGATGAATGGGAAAAACTGGTGGAGAAGATAAGTTGTCAGGACAAGCAGGTTACGGTCGGTCTGGTAGGTAAGTATGTTGAACTACAAGATGCCTATCTGAGCATCGCAGAATCGCTCAAACATGCGGGATTTCAATATAATTGCGATGTTAAGATTGAATGGATTTATGCCGAGCAGATAGAGAAGGATGGGGCAGGAAAACTGCTGCAAAATGTCGATGCGATAGTGGTTCCAGGCGGTTTCGGAGAAAGAGGTATTGAGGGCAAAATCAGTACTGCCCGTTATGCCCGGGAGAAATCCATACCTTTCCTGGGAATATGTTTGGGAATGCAATGTGCGGTGATTGAATTTGCCAGAAATGTCTGTGGTTTGCAAGGTGCCAACAGTGCAGAATTTGACTTGGAGTCCCCTCACCCGGTGGTTCACATTATGCCTGGCCAGGAGGGGATTGAAAACAAAGGAGGCACCATGCGGCTGGGGACCTATCCCTGCTGCTTGGTGGAGGGAACAATAGCCCGGGAATATTATGGTGAAGAATTGATCTATGAAAGACATCGGCACCGTTATGAGATCAATAACGATTATCGGGACCTGCTGCAACAGAATGGACTTACTATCAGTGGCTTATCCCCGGATGGCAGGCTGGTAGAGGTTGTCGAACTTTCCAACCATCCCTGGTATATTGGCTGCCAGTTTCATCCCGAGTTTAAATCCCGTCCCAACCGGCCTCATCCACTTTTTCTAGGTTTGATAAAAAACGCTTTATTAGCCAGTGATAATAAATAGCATTTTATAAGGGCGAGCTGCAGTCTCGCCCGGGTACCTCTCTTCTTGATGGGCGCAGAGATAGCCATGAGAAAGCGGGCTGATCTTTATCAGCGAATTTTTGTAACTGTCCGCGGCAAGAATTACAAAATAATTTGACTATTAACGATGGCGGCAGCAAAGAGGCGATTAACTCAGGCTGCGGATATACGTGAATTATTATGGTGAGACTAAGCGGTAATAAAAACAAAGGGAGAGACACGATGTTTACCACTAGGGTTATCGATGAGAAAGAGAAAGACCGATTTGATGATTTTGTTGCCCACCACCCCCGGGGACATTTTCTCCAGCTGTGGGAATGGGGACAGGTAAAAGAAGGAATGGGTTGGCAGAAGTTGCCTCTAATATTGGAAGAAAACGGGGAGATTCGAGGTGCTCTGCTCATACTTAAGCGCAGATTGCCCCTGCCGGGCCTGAAAAAGAGTATATTTTATGCCCCCCGCGGGCCGGTTGTTGATGTGGACCAGGAGGAATTGAACCGTCATCTTTTTGCCGGGGCAGCCAAAGCGGCCCGGGAGCATGGGGCAATTTTTCTTAAGATAGACCCGGATATTATTAATGATGATGTGACTTATAAAGAGATTTTACATAATTGTGGCTTCAAAGAAAATCAAACGGGACTTAATTTTGAAGGGGTACAGCCGCGCTTTGTATTCCGACTGGATATCGCTCCTTCAGAAATTAAACTGCTGGAGAATATGCACTCCAAATGGAGATATAATATACGTTTGGCCGGGAAAAAAGGGGTAATGATACGACCAGCCCAGGACAAAGCAGATTTGGCTGCTTTTTATGAAATATTGCAGGAAACTGCTCAGCGGGATAAATTTTTGATCAGGGGCTACGAATACTTTGAATGGATCTGGGATTATATGGTCGGAAACAATTACGCTCGAATCTTTATCGCCGAACATGAGGGAAAAATAATTTCGGCTACTCTGGCCATGATTACCGGGGATAAAGTGTGGTATCTTTATGGAGCCTCCAGCAACAAGAAAAGAAATTTTATGCCCAATTATCTTATTCAATGGGCCATGATTCAATGGGCCAGGGATATGGGCTGTTCTTTATATGATTTTCGGGGAGTATCCGGGGATCTGGATGAAAGTAATCCTTTGTATGGTTTATACCGCTTCAAAAAAGGCTTCGGAGGCGAGTTGACTGAGTTTATGGGAGAATGGGATCAGGTTTATTCGCCCCTTTTCTATTGGCTTTGGAATAATTTCCTGCCTTTGTACCAGAACATAAGCAGGTCAGGCAAGAAAGCTGCCCAGGGCCAGGAGGAATAAAGATTGTATAATGCAGGAAGAGAGCAGTGGGTAGAAATAGATGCAGAAGCTATTATTCAGAACCTGCGGGAAGTTAAATCTATTCTGAAGGAGCAGGTAAGGCTTATTGCAGTAGTTAAGGCTAATGCATACGGGCATGGCGCAGCTGGCACCGCCAGTATCCTGGAAAGCCAGGGAGTCGACTTTTTTGCCGTTACCTATCTGCCAGAAGCTCTCAAGTTAAGAAAAATCGGTATTAGATCAGAGATTATGCTGTTTAGCCCCTTGAGCCAAGAAGAACAGGTGGCTGAAGCAGTCAGGTATGAAATAACGCTTACCCTGTCATCAAAATACGATGCCCAATTAGTAAGCCAGGCAGCTTCAGAATTTAGCCAGGTGGTAAAAGCCCACCTTAAAATTGAAACTGGTCTGGGCCGTTTTGGCCTAGGCAGGCAGGAAGCCCTGGAGGTATGCCAGATCTTGGCTCAGAATCCCCTGGTGCAACTGGAGGGCATATATACCCATATGGCAGAAGCAGTTTCGCTGCGCTGCAGTCAGGAGCAGTTCGAGTTATTCTCAGCCATCATTGATCACTTAGCAGCCCAGGGTTATAATTTCCCCCTGCAGCATTGTGCCAATAGTGCGACAGCGGTTCTTTATCCTCATATGCAGATGAATGCGATTCGATCAGGGACCCTGCTGTCCGGGCACTACCCGGTAGGCGTTCATGGAGAAATGAAGTTAAGAGATCCATTTAAATTTAAGTGTCGGGTGATATCCTTAAAAACTCTTAAAAGGGGCAGTGTCCTGGGTTATTACCGAACCTATCGTTTAAATAAAGATGCCCAGATCGCAGTTATCCCAGTAGGCTATATAGATGGCCTGGCCCTGGAGGTTGGCAATCAACCTTCTGGACTGCTTGATTTATTTAAAACGCTGCTGAAGACTATACTGGCTTACATAGGTGTCCGTAGATTTAGCAAAACGGTCTTGGTGAACGGAAAAAGCTATCCGATTCGCGGTAAGGTTTTCATGCAAATGGCTCTGGTGGAGATCCCGGAGGGCGAAACCATAGCGGTGGGGGATGAAATAGAAGTTTCGAGCCGTAAGACTCTGGTAGCGGAGTCAATCCCGCGCCGCTACTATTATAATGGACAGATAATAAATGAAGAGGATTTAGACCCGGGTACGGCAGCACTTATTATGGGGGGGAGAGAATATGTATAAGAAACTGGTGGTGGTTTTACTGGCTATATTTCTGGTGAGCATGGCGGGCTTAGCCTTGTGGCAGGTAAAACAGGAAGGTACCCGCTCTGCCCGTATGAGTGGTGACACCATAGGGGTGATAGAGGTTAACGGGGTAATCAGCGGGCAGGCATCATCGGATTTAATCATGTCGGTTAATGCGGACTCCGGGGACATCATGGAAGCTATAAGAACAGCCGGGGAACGAGAAGATATTAAAGTATTGCTACTGAGGATTAACAGTCCCGGTGGAACATCGGTAGCTTCACAGGAGATCGGGTTAGAGCTGGATAAAATACGGGCTGCAGGCAAGAAGGTAGTAGTATCAATGGGAGAGGTGTGCGCTTCAGGAGGATACTGGATTGCCTGCAGCAGCGATTACATTATAGCTAATGGGGGGACCCTTACCGGTAGTATCGGGGTGATCATGGAATTAACTAACCTGGAAGGCCTGTATGAAAAAGTTGGACTTCGTCAGGAAGTTATTAAAAGTGCTGAACATAAAGACATTGGATCGTCTTATCGAGATATGACTGATACGGAAAGAGAAATTCTGCAGGAAATCGTCGATGATTCCTATCAGCAATTTTTAGACCAGGTTCGACGTGGACGCAGAGGTAAAATAGAAGAGGATAGATTATTGGAAATTGCTGATGGGCGAGTATTTTCAGGCCGTATGGCTTTAGAAATGGGTTTGGTGGACAGCCTGGGTAATTACTATGATGCCATAGATATGGCCCGCCAGACTACCGGTCTGGACGAAAACAGCAGGGTAGAAGTATTGAATGGCCAGGGATACTGGGATTTATTCTTTAAAAAGTTAGGCGCCACTAGCCTCTTCCATGCGAGTTGGCCTGATTCAGGGTATTCAGCGCTGCAATACATTTATTAGAGGGGGCTGGAAGGGTGACGCTGATCGAAACTATATACGGAATCGTTTTTCAACCAGTAAGTACTTTAAAATATTTAAGCGCAAGCAAACCCGTGGCTTTAGCAATTTCTTTGTTTTCGTTTGCAGTGGTATGGAATATGATCATTGCTATGGGGCTTAATAAGGCTAGGGGGCTTACGGCGTCTTTACCTGAGGGATATATAGTAGTATATTTATTCATGGGATTATTAATTTCCCTTGCTGCCCTGACTGCTCTGGCGGCAATTTATAGTCTGCTGGGTGAAGTTGTGTTTAAGCAGGCTAATGGCACGGGTATTCTAACCTGCCTGGCATTTGCCTTCGTACCTGGGGTACTTGGCCCCCCGCTGCATTATGCCCTGACTTTACTTAATATTAACCTGAATATTTCTATTATGGCGTTTTTGTGGGTAATGGTACTGCAGATCATTGGGATTCGGGAGGCCCTGCTAATTCAGACTAGCCAGGCTTTGCTTTTATTTGTTTTGCCAGGCTTGATATTCATTTTGCTCATACTGGCGATGGTCTTGCTGCTGGGTATAACAATACCTGGAATAGTATAAATGGTATAATTAAAATTTCAATAGAGCGGTGTATCTGAATGGCCGTTATACAAACTTGAGGGGGAGAGTAGATGCAAAAAAAGATATTGGTTGTTGACGACCAGAAGGGTGTCAGAAGGCTACTAGAGGAACTGTTTAAGAAAGACAACTGGATAGTAAAAACGGCTGCTGATGGAAGGGAAGCATTATCACAAGTGAGTGAATTTCAGCCGGATATCATTTTGATGGATATGAAGATGCCTAATATTAACGGACTGGAAGCCTCTAAGCAGATTCTTTCCATGCATCAAGATATGTCCATTATAATGATGACCGCTTACGGAGAAATGGATGTGATCAAAAATGCTCTGGCAGCAGGAGTGAAAAAGTGCGTTACCAAACCCTTCGATATCATGAACTTAAAAGATATTGTTAATAAACTCGCGGGGGAGTAAATATATTAAATAAATAAGAGGTGATTTTTATGGGACTCGTATCTGTAGATGAGCTACTGCTCAGAGCGGAACAAGAAGGTTATGCGGTCGGAGCCTTTAATGCCAATAATATGGAAATTGTGCAGGCTATCATGATGGCTGCGGAAAAGGAGAATGCTCCGGTTATTATGCAGGCCAGTCAGGGAGCAATTAAATATGCTGGACTGGATTTTCTGACCGGCTTGGTTAAGATGGCGACCAGATCCAGTAAAGTCCCCATAGCACTGCATTTGGACCATGGGACCGATTTTGACCAGGTAATAAGATGTATACGCAGTGGTTTTTCTTCGATAATGTATGATGGCTCCAAGCTGCCTTTGGAGCAAAATATTGCCATGACCAAGAAAGTGTTGGAGATTGCTAATCCCATAGGGGTTTCAGTTGAAGCTGAGCTGGGGAAAATAGGCGGTACTGAGGATGATGTTCATGTCAGCGAAAAAGAAGCTATGTATACTGACCCGGATGAAGCCAGATATTTTGTAGAACAGACTGGAATTAAGAGCCTGGCTATCGCCATTGGAACTGCCCATGGGCAATACAAGGGAGAACCGAAGTTAGATTTCGATCGTCTGGCCCAAATAAAGAGCCTGATAAGGATTCCCATTGTGATGCACGGATCATCCGGGGTACCGGATGAAGCGGTGCAAAAGGCTATTAAATTGGGTGTGTGCAAGGTGAATATCGATACTAATATAAGGGAAGTTTTTGTGGGAGCTATGCGTCGGGTGATGGAGGAAAAGCCGGATGAATTTGATCCCCGCCAGATACTGGGTCCAGCCCGGGACGCTGCCATAGAAATTATTCGCCAAAAAATCAGGGTTTTCGGAAGTGCAGGAAGGGCCTGGTAATTTATAGGCCACCAAACAGAATTAGAAAGGGGGATGATTTTGCGAATATTTATTGATACCGCCAATATTGAAGAAATAAAAGAAATCCATGCGATGGGATTTCTGAATGGAGTAACCACCAACCCGACTTTGATTGCCAGAGAAGGAAGAGACTACCATGAAGTGCTAAAGGAAATATGTGCTATCGTTGATGGGCCTATAAGTGCTGAGGTTATTAGTATGGATTACGATGCCATGATTAATGAGGGACGGGAACTGGCAGCACTCCACCCCAATGTGGTCATAAAGGTGCCCATTTCGGAAACGGGATTGAGGGCTATTCATTCATTTAAACAGATGGACATCGCTACTAACGCTACCCTGGTTTTTTCAGCCAATCAGGCCTTGTTGGCAGCCCGGGCTGGAGCCCGATTCGTCAGCCCTTTTTTAGGAAGAGTTGATGATATCAGTAATAACGGCATAGTGCTTTTAGAAGATATTATTACCGTGTTTGATCAGTATTCCTTTGCCACGGAAGTAATATCTGCCAGTATAAGACACCCTATGCATGTGCTTGATTGTGCTAAACGAGGTTCACATATTGCAACTATTCCATACGGTGTTATTAAACAGATGATAAGACATCCGTTAACCGATGCAGGTATTGAAAAGTTTATTAATGATTGGAACCAGGTCTTTTAATTTAGAACGGGGGGGTTGGTTTTGGAAAGAGAATTAGCGCTTGAGTTTGCGAGAGTAACTGAAGCAGCTGCTCTGGCTGCTGCCCGTTGGGTTGGCAAGGGAGACAAAGAAGCTGCTGATGATGCAGCAGTAACAGCCATGAGGGTGATGTTTGATACGGTCTCGATTGATGGGGTAGTGGTTATAGGCGAAGGAGAAATGGATGAAGCCCCCATGCTGTTTATCGGGGAAAGAGTGGGTATAGGAGTACCTCCTGAAGTTGATATTGCGGTAGATCCATTGGAAGGCACCAATATCGTAGCTAAAGGTGGTACCGGAGCTATAGCGGTGCTAGCAGCAGCACCAAAAGGCACGGTATTACATGCTCCCGATATGTATATGAATAAAATTGCAGTAGGACCGGAGTGCAAAGGGCGAGTCTTTCTGGATGCTACGGTTAAAGAAAATTTACAGCAGACAGCCAAAGCTTTGCATAAATTAATCAGCGAAGTAACCGTGGTTATCCTCGATCGGCCCCGGCATGAAGGTATTATGGAAGAAGTCAGGAGAGCTGGGGCTAGAATCAAGTTGATAATGGACGGGGATGTATCCCCAGGGGTAGCAGCGGCTTATGAGGATTCCGGGGTAGATATATTAATGGGAATAGGCGGGGCCCCCGAAGGGGTGATAACTGCTGCTGCCTTAAAATGTTTGGAGGGAGATTTCCAAGCGCGTCTTTACCCGGAGGGAAAAGAAGCAGCAGAGGAGATACGCCGCTGCCACCAGATGGGCATAGAAGATGTAGATAGACTCTTTTCTATTGATGAACTGATCACATCAGATGATGTCATATTTGTTGCTACCGGTATAACTGATTCCTTTTTGCTTAAAGGAGTCAGATATCACAAACGCCGGGCAGTAACTGAAACCCTGGTAATGCGAAGTGCCTCAGGTACCATAAGGCATATTACTGCTGATCACCATTTGGATAAGAAACCGCTTTTCAAGGATAACCGAATAAAGTTAAGGTTAGATTGAATATCAATTAAAAATGGATTAATTTCCTGAAATAATGGTATACTTTATATTGAACACTCAACACATAGCTGTTCATATCAGTGAACCTGTTGCTGATGTATCATTAAAATTCATATCTTGGGAAAATTCAACTGAAATTCAAACAAATTTATACCGATATTGTATCAGAGATATAAAAGGGTATGTTAGCGCTAAACAAATGGTGCGTTAATGCTCAAAATTATGGCAGAGATGAGCAGTTCAATAGCCAGTGATTAGCGTGGAAGGAGGATAAAATGAATATATCCGAATTGGAACACAAAACTATTCTTGAATTGTATCAAATAGCAAGAGACAAGAATCTCACTGGCTATTCAAAACTGAGAAAGAAGGAATTAATATTTGAGATCACCAAGGCATTAACTCATTCCGACCAATTGCTGCAGGCCCAGGGGGTACTGGAAATCATGCAGGATGGGTACGGTTTCTTAAGACCCTTTGGATATCTTCCCAGTCATGAGGACATATATGTTTCTCCATCTCAGATCAGGAAATTTGAGCTTAAAACCGGGGATAAAGTTGGCGGACAGGTAAGGCCGCCCAAAGATAATGAGAAGTTTTTTGCCCTCCTGCGGGTGGAGGAAGTCAATGGATTTCCGCCCGAGGATTCTATCAAAAGAGTACATTTCGATGCTCTGACACCCCTGTATCCCACCGAAAGGATAATTCTTGAAACTGATAGCAAAGAAATATCCACCCGAGTTATAGATCTGATATCCCCCATAGGGAAAGGGCAGAGGGGGTTGATTGTAGCGCCTCCTAAAGCAGGCAAGACTATGCTGCTGCAGAAGATAGCACAGGGTATCAGCGTTAATCATCCCGATATAGATTTATTTATACTGCTGGTTGATGAGAGACCAGAAGAGGTTACTGATATGCAGCGATCCACCAAAGCCGAGGTAGTGGCATCGACCTTTGACGAACCCCCGGAAAATCATGTCAAAGTGACGGAAATGGTTCTGGAAAGGGCCAAAAGACTGGTGGAACATAAAAAAGACGTGGTTATTCTAATGGATAGCGTAACGCGCTTGGCTCGCGCCCACAATTTAGTGGTGCCCCCTAGCGGGCGAACCTTATCAGGCGGTATCGATCCAGCATCACTGGATAAGCCGAAACGCTTTTTTGGCGCGGCCAGGAATATTGAAGAAGGGGGGAGCCTGACTATTATTGCGACCGCGCTGGTTGAGACCGGGTCCCGAATGGATGATGTAATATTTGAAGAATTTAAAGGCCGGGGCAATATGGACCTGTACCTGGATAGGAAACTGGCTGAACGTAGAATATTCCCAGCCATTGACTTGAAGCGTTCCGGAACCAGAAAAGAAGAACTTCTCTTTACACCGGAAGAAATGGAGTTAACCTGGAACCTTAGAAACATGGGCAATGATTATAATCAAGTTGAGACCATGCAGATAATACTCGATACGGTTAGAAAAACCAATTCCAATAAAGACTTGATTCGAGCAGCACCCCTGGTGTTTGGCAAGAAAGATTATGCCCATAAAGCGTATTAAATTTATGAGATGTATAAACACCTCCATTTATGTGAAAAATTAGGGTCAGTAGGCCCTTTTTTTGTGCCTGCAGAATGCGAGGTGAAAACAAGTGAATAAAAGGTGGATAAGTTCACTACTGGTATGTGCCTTCTTATTGGCGAGCTGTGTTGGCCCGGCTATGGCCGCCTTAAATCAGGGTAATTTCATCCCTTGTGTCAGAGTGCAGAGTGTGCCTAGTGACAGCAAGATGAAGGATTACAGCGTTAATAAAGGGGACACCCTGTGGGACATATCCCGAAAGTTTAAGGTTGATCTGGACACCTTGAGGATGATCAACAATCTGGATAAAAATTGTATATTAACAGTTGGAGAAATCCTGGAAATACCGTACAATAGGTCTAGGGTGCACATAATATCTGCGGGAGATACGCTTTGGGACATTGCCTACAAATATGATATTTCACTCAATGAACTGTCCAGGATTAACCCGGGAATCAACCCTAAAAGCCTGAAGATAGGGGAAAAGGTAGCTGTTCCTGATAGCGCCAGTGTGAGTGTGGCCGCGTTACAGCCATCTCGTAGTTATATTGGGTCCAGTTCTCTGATGATGGCTTGGCCAGTAACCGGGAGCATCACTTCTGCTTACGGCTGGCGTGCATCAGGATTTCATCATGGAGTTGATATCTCCGGGGATATAGGCGATCCCATAAAAGCGGCGGCGGCGGGTAAAGTTTCATTTGCCGGCACCCGGGCAGTTTATGGCAAAATGGTAGTGATCGAACATCCGGATGGGAGAGAAAGCGTTTATGCTCATTGTCAAAAGATCATGGTTGACAATGGTGATTATGTTGTTAAGGGTCAGACAATAGCTACTATAGGTATGACAGGCAGGACTACTGGGCCGCACGTACATTTTGAAGTTAAAATTGGCGGCGAAGCAGACAATCCTCTGAAGTATCTCCGGTATTAATTGCTAAGGCCCCTGAAAAGGGGCTTTTTTTATGCCCCGTCTTAATATAGTCTATAGGAGAAGGTGCCAGCCTCTAACTGGCTAGCTTATAAAATAAACGAGCCGCCATGACCGAGCTTTTATTTTATAATCGATGGGGGTACACAATATGTTTTTTGCCTTATATGCAGATGACGAAGGAAGACTAATGGATTGTCCAACAGTGGCTATGCTGGGGCGCAGTGGTTCGCAATGGCTAGAGCCAGAAAAGCAGGAAATGATTCCTCTCCCTGCGGGAGCTTCCTTGGTGTCCTTACCAGGCTATTTGCCAGTAGGCCTAGATGAAAAAGGAGACATATTTCTAATCGAGCAGATACCGGGTCAGCCCACCCGGGGGATAAATGCAGTAGCGGCTTTATTGCCGCAAGGTTTTACCCGCACCCTGCTGCCTGCGGGGGTAAAACAGGAGGGTAGTAAAAATCTGCCGGTATATGGATATGCGGCCCTGGGATTTCATGATGAAAAAGTATATGTCGCGGCAATAAAATCAGATGAACATAGGAAGTGGCACCCCAAAAACTATAATACCAGCAGTTTAATGCCTAAAATTAAAAGCCTGACCGGGAAATATCCAGAGAATCGAATATTGGGCCAGTTATCCCGCTGTGCTCTGGAATATGGATGTTATACGGCTCAGAATATATTTTACCAGCGCTGGGAAGGCGGGATACCCACTATGATTTCCTGCAATGCGGACTGTCTAGGATGCATATCTGAAAATCATGGACCGTTTGATTCTCCCCAGAACAGGTTGACATTCGTGCCACGGGTTGATGAAATTGTTCAGATAGGTATAGAACATTTAAAAAATGCTCGGGATGCCATTATAAGTTTTGGACAGGGTTGTGAAGGAGAACCAAGCCTCAATGCAGTTAAACTGGCTCAGTCGATAAAAATGATAAGGGGGGAGACCACCCAGGGTACTATTAATATGAATACCAATGCTGGTTTTTCCCGGGGAATAATACAGATGTGTGATGCCGGTCTGGATGCCATGCGGGTAACTATATTTTCCTGCCGGGAAGAGAATTACCTGCGCTATCACCACCCTAAAGACTACTCTTTATCGGATGTCGTATATTCCATAAAATATGCTCAGGATAAAGGACTGCAGGTATCGTTAAACCTGCTAGTTTTTCCCGGTATTTCTGATCGAGTGGAGGAAATAGAAGCCCTGCTGAGATTTGTACAGGAGAACCCGGTAGACATGATACAATTACGGAATTTAAATATCGATACCGAATTTTTAATGAAAAATATAGGCGGTGAGAATCCGGGAATAGGGATGGGGAATTTTATAAGGATACTAAAAGAAGAGGCACCCCAGGTGAAACTGGGATCTTATTCCCATCCCATAATCAGGCCTAATAAAGGCTTGATCGATAAGATTTTTAAGGAGTGAGGGGAGCAGTGAACAATAAAGGACCATTCACAGTTAAGGAACTGAAGAATCTTCCGGCCGGAACCCAGTTTTGGGGCAAGTTTCTGGTGCAGGATAAGAGCACCCGGAAGACCCGGGAAGGGAAAAACATCACTAACCTTCAGATGAGCGATAGAAGCGGAGAAATAAAAGCAGTAGTATGGGATAGCTGTCAGCTGTCAGGCATATTGGAAACTGGAGCCGTAATTGGCATGTTAGGTGATATAGGGGTTTTCAACCAGCAACAGCAGATTACGGCCAAGAGAATAAAAGTCTTGGATGAGGAACCGCAATCCTATATGAAAAGTCCAGACCGGGAGATAAAAGAGCTTAAACAGGAACTGCAAGCCAAGATGGACAGCATAAATGATCCGCACATGAAGAATTTGCTCTATAGAATATTTACCCCTTCCATCTGGCAGGAATTTGTGACTGCTCCAGCTGCTAAGGTCATTCACCACAATTATAGTGGGGGCTTAATCGAACATACCCTTATAGTGAGTGAGTTGTGTGATAAAGTCGCTAGCATATATCCCAATATTAACCGGGATCTTATGATCACCGGGGCCATATTACATGACATTGGAAAGATCAAAGAATTCCAGATCGAGGTACTGCCAGATTATACTGAAATTGGTAAGCTGGTGGGACATATCGTCTTGGGTTATGAATTTATATCCCGGGAAATAGATGCCATGAGAGAAGAGGGCGTTGATTTCCCGCCCCTGCTGGAAAAGTTGCTAAAAAACATGATATTAGGACACCACGGCAGGCTGGAATTTGGTTCGCCGGTTCTCCCCTTATCTCCTGAAGCCTTGCTGCTTCATGTTATGGATGATCTGGATGCCAAACTGTATGTGTATTTCAATAAAATCGTAGAGCATGAAGCGGGTGAAAACCCTTTTACCCCTTACGATACCTTTCATCAGCAACAGTTTTACACATCTCGTTATCTACATAATGAAGAAGAGTAAGTTTTCATTGATAAACTGGCAAATATTTGCCCAATTGTAATTAACGGGCTGTAATTTCACCTGGCATGATTATTGAAACCGAGTGAAATATACAGCCCGTAACAATGTTGATCAATTAAATAGCCCTGGAACAGAACTTCAAGATACTGCCGCAGCTCATTTTATGATATAAGTTTTTATATTCTGGCATGTAACTGACATTACGGACGATAAAGTCTGGAGTCGGAATGCTATTCTTGGACCAAGTGACAGTCCCGGCATCAGGAAAAGTTATATTTAACAACAGATTTAACAGGGAAGTTTTCCCGGCCCCATTGCTACCCAGCGGGCCCATAATACTGCCTTCCTCTCCGGAAAACTGCTTAACATTAAGCTTAAATTTGCTTTGGGGGTAGTCCTTGACCAAATTATCCATGCTAAAGGCAGTCATTATTTGTCACCTCCATATATTTCTTCCACGGTATCAGCAAACAAAGTTGCCAGCATAGTTCTAGGAAGCTTAAAGCTTCGAGATAATTGGATTACCTTCTTTAAATCTGGATATACAGCCTGCAGGGCCTTTTCTTCCCGAGTATGCTGGTCCTCAGCAGCAATAAAACTTCCTATTCCAGTCCGTGAATAAATTAACCCCTCATTTTCCAATTCCCGGTATGCGCGGGCTACGGTATTAGGATTAACATTCAGCATACGGGCTAATTCTCGAATAGATGGAACCGGGTTGTTGGCTTTAAGATTTCCGCTGATAATTTCACTCTTAAAATTATTCAAAATCTGTTGGTAAACAGCTTGGCCGGAATGATAGTCTATTTTAAACCATAGCAAATGATACACCACCTTGCGATGTCTTAATTGTATTAATGATATTAGTACGCCAGAGGCTTCTTGTCAAGCAAGATCATAGGCCATCATTCCTCTATTTAAAAGTGTTGCGGTATACTATATTATATATTCCCTAAAAAGAAATTATGGAGTTGATGAATAGTGGTACGCATCGCCGATTTGGAAACAGGTAACTACTGGAAACATATGAATATGACAAGTGAACCCATGGCGGATGGAAAAATCCAAGTGCTAATGAAAATCACTGATGGTTTAAAACAATTCTATGGCAATGTCCATGGAGGTGCTATTGCTGGCCTAATGGACTCCTGCATTTCTGCAGCAATAAATCAGGAACTAAGCCCTGAGGAGGGAGCTTTGACCGTGGAAATCAAATTGAATTATTTGCGTTCAGTAAACCAAGGGATACTTCGGGGTGAAGGGAGAGTTATCCAAAAAGGCAGGAGGATTATGGTCGGGCAAGGTGAAATTAAGGATGACGAAGGGAACCTGGTAGCCTTTGGTATGGGTACTTTTATGATAAGTGAACTTGCCCGTTAGTTATTAGCAGCTATTAAAGGAGTGTAAGGGATGACTTTACGAGAGTCGGTTCTGCTAGCATTAAAAGAAAAAAAAGGCCAGTGGGTCTCAGGTGAAGCGCTGAGTGAAAATCTCAAAGTATCTCGGACGACAGTCTGGAAACAAATAAAGACATTATTAAGTGATGGCTATGAAATAGAATCTGCTCCTAGAAAGGGGTACCGGATTAGTTTACCCGCAGACATCCTATCACCTGAGGAAGTGCGTCCGGGACTGAAAACCGAAGTCTTTGGTCAGCGGGAGTACTTTTATTATCGTGAGATTGATTCCACCAACAATCGCGCCCGGATTTTAGCCTCGGAAGGATACCCGGAGGGAACTATAGTTGTAGCTGAAATGCAGAGTGCTGGCCGGGGGCGCCGGGGACGAAGTTGGTACTCGCCTGCTGGTCAGGGCATATATGTCTCAGTAATTCTACGGCCGTTGCTGCCACTGAAAGAGATTTCTCGGGTTTCTCTGGTCACTGCAGTAGCAGTAGCAGAAACCGTGCAATCAGAACTGCATCTGCAGCCCCGTATCAAGTGGCCTAACGATATATTGATTGAAGGCAAAAAAATAGCTGGAATACTTTCGGAAGCAGTTACTGATATTGATGGAATTGAATACATCGTGGCAGGTATCGGACTAAATGTTAACAATCAGATCCTGGATTTTCCTGCCGATTTCCGTACCCCGGCCACCTCTGCTCGAGCCGAAAACCACCGACCCGATTCCAGGATCAGGGTTCTTCAAGGTCTATTATTGCACCTGGAAAGCTATTATAAAGACTTGCGGGCAGGAAATTTTACCCATGTCCTGGAAAAGGGCAGGAGCCTATCAATGGTAATCGGGCGAGAGGTGCGATTGGATACTGTAAATGGATTTATCGTCGGAGAGGCGATCGATATTGACGATAGCGGATTCCTGTTGCTCCGCCACCGACAAGGAACTATCCAGACTATAATGTCTGGCGAGATAAGCATTCTATCCTCCGAGACAGGCGAATAACTACATTGTTAACCTAATTCCCCCGATGTGGTTGACATATGATTTACATGATATCATAATGTGAATAAACTGTAAGATATAAGGGTTGTGCAGATTGCTCAACTATTTTTTTAATGTATGGTATTTATTTTGGCTGAAGCCTAGGAGGTGTCAACGTATGGTTGGAGCTAACCATAGTCCACTGCGGCGAACGGTTTATGCCGCCATGTTCGGAGCCTTGACCGCTGTTTCTGCATTTATGGTCATACCTCTACAACCTCTGCCTATTACATTGCAAACTCTTTTTACCAGTTTAGCAGCTATCCTTCTGGGTGGATATACGGGTGCATTTAGCCAAATTATATATGTGCTTTTGGGGATAATTGGACTGCCGGTGTTTGCCGGAGGTAAAGCCGGCATCGGTATTTTATTCGGCCCCTCGGGTGGCTATCTAATTGGCTTTATTGTAGGGGCCTATGTTATTGGCAAAATTGTGGAAAGCAGAAGAAATCCAGGCCTGGCATGGATAGTGTTTGCTTTACTTGCAGGCCACCTGGTGATTTATACTCTGGGCAGTATCCAGCTTTCAATAGTGACTCACTTTACTTTGCTTGAAGCCTTAATGGTCGGAGTTGTTCCTTTCTTAATCGGTGATCTGCTAAAGCTCTTTACTGCGGCCTGGATTGCCCTTAAATTACGCCAGGATATTTCACTATAAAGGGGTGGGAAAAAATGATTTGGATTCAAAACCTATCTTATGCTTATGAACCTGGCCAGCCGCCAGCTGTCAAAGACATTAATTTGCATTTAAGCACAGGTGAATATATTGTTATTATTGGCCCCAATGGCTGTGGCAAGACTACTTTTATTCGTCATTTAAATGCGCTGTTATTTCCCACCCGGGGTGAAATCCTGGTGGACGACCTAAGCACTCGGGATTCGAAGAACCTTCGAGAAATTCGAAGCCGGATAGGGATGGTCTTCCAGAATCCCGATAACCAGATTGTTGGTATGAGCGTAGAAGAAGATGTGGCCTTCGGTCCCGGCAACCTTGGATTGCCAGCAGTCGAAGTGCGTCGGCGAGTGGATCAAGCCCTTAAAATGGTGGGTTTATCTGGTCTTGAAGGCCGCTCTCCCCATACTCTTTCTGGAGGTCAGAAACAGCTTTTGGCCATAGCTGGCCTTCTAGCTATGGACCCCAAGGTAATTGTCCTCGATGAGCCTACCTCCTCTCTGGACCCCGCCGGGAAGAATAAAGTTCTGGCCTTATTGCAGAAGCTGAAGGGGCAGGGGATTGGTATAATACATGTTACCCACAGTATGAATGAGGCAGCTCTGGCGGATAGGGTCTTAGTAATGGATCGGGGTGAGATCATCGCCGATGGAAGCCCGGATAGCATATTACATCGGGTAGAGTGGCTCAAGTCACTGGGCCTGGCTCCGCCCCGGGTCACTGAGTTGATGTGGCAGTTGCAGCAAGGGGGAGAGGATGTGAAAACCAATATCTTTACTATTGTTGATGCTGTCGAGGAAATAACCACTCTACTTAATGAGCGGCGCTGTTCAATAAATGATAGTGTTGCCTGGAAGTTAGGTCGAAATGTATAACCTGGGTCAGTACATCCCAGGCAAATCGCCAATTCATAATCGGGATCCCAGAACCAAAATCATCGCAGTAATAGCTTTTAGCATAATGATTCTACAGGTAAACAGCATCAGCCTATTGCTTGCTGCCAGTATGCTCATCGCGGTATCGCAGCTGGCATACCTGCCTGCAGGATTGCTGCTAAGGACTTTGCGCCCGGTAGGGCCTTTCTTTTTCTGCCTGTTCCTGCTTTATGTTTTTTTTACTCCCGGGGATTCCTTGCCTTGCTTTCCAATGGGTCCTATTCTAATCACCTATCAGGGTCTGTGTTTGGGGATTTTACAGGTAGGCAAGTTCCTGTTGCTGGTTATGGCAGCATCGATTCTGACTATGACCACTACGCAGTCTGAGATTACCATGGGGCTGGAACGTTTGCTGCGGCCCATCAGTATTATCGGTATATCTTCTCATGATATTGCCATGATGCTGTCTCTGGCCTTGAGGTTTATGCCTGTCTTGACGGATGAAATGAACAGCATTAGCGAAGCTCAGCTAGCTCGATGTGCCGACTTCAATCCGCAAGGCCTGAGTGGAAAAGTCAGGGCGATCAGTTACCTGGCCAGGCCATTAGCGATAAACATATTCCGGCGTTGTGACGAACTGGTGGATGCTATGGAAGCAAGGGGATACCAGCAGGGAAGGAGAACCTACCTACGCGAGTTGAGCTTAGATCGTATAGACTACTATATTATAGCTGTTAACATGGTGTTATTAATAAGCCTATTGCTATGGCATAATTACTACCTTTGCTTACTCATCATAAAAATTAATTCTTTTTTACCATAGGCGGCATTTGCTTAGTATATTATATGTCATACTTATCTAGAGCTTCTCCTCTTTTGGGATCAAGGCTTTAATTCAACCGTATAAAGTGCTACCTTCTTACACAGTCCGCCTTTTCCTTGCTTGTTGGCATATTTTTAATTTCATCCTTCCATTATATATTGAATTTTGGAAGGGATGACATTTTCCCTGACGAGTTATACCAAGACATTATCCTTATTAACAACACCTTGCGCAATATATCCTTGTGTTTTATTATTTTTATTGATATAATTTTCTTTGCAGTTTGTAAGGCTATTTAGCGGGAAAACACTATAAATTAGATAAAAGCAGCCTGAAAAGAGGTGAAATAGTGAAGGAAAAAATACATCCCGAATATTTTAAGGCTACAGCTCGATGTGCGTGTGGTAATGAATTCGAGGTTGGGTCAACCAAAGAAAGCATTCGAGTAGAAATATGCTCCAAATGCCACCCCTTTTATACAGGTAATAAAGGCAGAGTAGTAGACACCACAGGAAGAGTAGAGCGGTTTAAGAGGAAGTACGGTTTAGAGTAATCAATAGCAGGGGCGGAAGTTCCTGCTATTTTGCTATTTATTGCAGGGGAGTTCCGGGCTACCTGCTATGAGCCCGAGAAACGGCCCTCCATTCAGCTTTTTAAGGCCCGGGAAGGCTTGGTGTCCATTGGATTCCGGTCAGGAACGGAATCTTAAATATGGGCTCTGTTTATATAAAGGTGGTTTATAATGAGTAGAAAATTCCAATACGGGGGAATGGCAGTTCTGGAAGGGATTATGATGCGCGGGCCTGAACAGACAGCCTTGGCAGTCAGAAAAAGCGACGGTACTATTCACCTGGAAAAAGAGGAGAATACCTCGTTGCTTAAGCGCTATCCTTTCTTGAAATGGCCTTTTATCAGAGGAACCTACATCTTGATCGAATCCATGGTGGCGGGCATACATATGTTGAACATTTCGGCCAATATTGCGCTGGAGGAAGAAGACGAAGAACTGAGTCCCTGGGAAATCGCGATAACCATGAGTATTGCTCTGGGACTGGCTATTTTGCTTTTTATGGTATTACCTACTGCTATTGTTCATTATTCACAGAGATATCTGGGCGGCATTGTTCTGCAAAACCTGGTTGAAGGAGTTCTGCGGATCGGTTTCTTTTTGCTATATGTTTACTTCATTTCTAAAATGCCTGATATAGCCAGGGTCTTTATGTATCATGGGGCTGAACATAAGACTATTTTTGCCTATGAAAATGGGGAAGATTTAACCATAGAGAATGCCCGCAAGTATTCCACCTTGCACCCTCGCTGCGGCACGGCTTTTTTGTTGATAGTCATGGTGATGTCCATCCTGGTATTTGTTATGCTGGGCGAAGGAAACCTATTTTATCGTATATGGAGCAGACTGGCTGTTTTGCCGGTAGTAGCTGGGGTCAGTTATGAGTTTCTTAAATTCAGCGGCAAATATTATGACAACCACTGGTTAAAATTTATGATTGCCCCAGGCTTGTGGCTGCAAAAATTGACTACCAGACCACCGGATGATGATCAACTGGAGGTCGCTATCACGGCCTTAAAGGCGGTATTGCAGGATAAAGAAAACACTGGTGGCCAAAACACAGAAGGATTAATCGTAAGCAGCTAAGTATTCAAGTAAATATCATTGGGAGGTAAAACCATGCTGCAAAAGCTGGATAGTCTAGAAGATAAATATGATGAACTATCAGAACTCATGAGCAAACCGGAGGTCATCTCCGATCAAAGTCAATTTCAAAAATATGCTCGGGCCCACTCTGAATTACAGGATATAGTCCAGAAATACCGGGACTATAAGTCTGTTATCAAGCAAATTGCAGATACCACAGAAATGCTGGCAGAGGAACAGGAAGAAGAATTTCGTTTGATGCTGGAAGAGGAGATGAATTTGCTGCAGGGTAAGGAAGAAGAGTTGGAAGGGGATCTGAAGATTCTTTTATTGCCCAAAGACCCGGATGATGATAAAAGCGTAATTATGGAAATTCGGGCCGGGACCGGAGGGGATGAAGCGGCTCTTTTTGCCAGTGAACTATTCCGAATGTATTCTCGCTATGCTGAATCCCAGGGTTGGAAGATAGATATTATGGATTCCCATTTTACTGATATGGGTGGTATCAAAGAGTTGATCATCGTAGTGGATGGTTCAGGTGCCTACAGTAAGCTCAAATATGAATCTGGTGTTCATCGGGTGCAGCGTGTGCCAACTACTGAATCAGGGGGAAGGATACATACTTCCGCTGCGACCGTAGCAGTACTACCAGAAGCGGAAGAGGTAGAAGTGGCCATAGACCCTAATGAACTGCGGGTAGATGTTTATTGTTCCAGTGGTCCCGGGGGTCAATCGGTAAACACTACCCAGTCAGCGGTCAGGATTACTCACCTGCCTACCGGTTTGGTAGTCACCTGCCAGGACGAAAAATCGCAACATAAAAATAAGGCCAAGGCTTTGAGGGTATTAAGAGCCCGCTTGAAAGAAGTCATGGAAGAAGAAAAGAATGCTGAAATGGCTGGAGCGCGTAAAAGTCAGGTCGGCACTGGTGACCGCAGTGAGCGCATTCGCACCTACAACTTTCCTCAGGGCCGGGTTAGTGATCATCGCGTTAATCTCACCCTGCATAAACTGGATGCCATATTGGAAGGAGACCTGCATGAAATAATCGGGGTGCTTATCGCCCATGACCACGCGGAGCGCATGAAAAAGGTGGAATAATTGAAAGAAGAATGGAATATCAAAGAACTATTGGGATGGACCACCCGCTATTTTTCTGCTAAAGGAATCGACAACCCGCGGCTGGAGGCGGAGGTATTGTTGGCCCATGTACTGAAACAGGAGCGAGTCCACCTATATGCTAATTTTGATTTACCAGTTAATCAAGTGGAAAGAGAAAAATTTCGCGATGTTATCCAAAGAAGGACTCAGGGAGAACCATCCGCCTATATAACTGGTTATAAAGAATTCATGTCCTTGAAATTTCAAGTTAACCCGACCGTACTAATTCCCCGCCCGGATACGGAAATGATGGTGGAAAAAATCTTGGAAATCCCGGCCAGGGAGTTGATGGATTTATGTGATGTCGGGACCGGGTCAGGTGCTATAGCAGTTAGCCTAGCTTACTATTTACCGGCGGCCCGAGTGACAGCTACGGATATATCTGAAGCGGCTCTAGCCACAGCCAGGATTAATGCAGCCGAAAATGGGGTGGTAATCGATTTTTTGCAGGGCGATTTACTAGCCCCGCTGGTTAACCACCCGCCTTTTGATCTGATTGCGGCTAACTTGCCTTACATAGCAAAAAATGAGTATATTGTACTTGAAAAGGAAGTTAAAGAATTTGAGCCAGTCCATGCGCTTTTGGCGCCTGGAGATGGATTTGATATATACCGGCGTTTTCTGGACCAGGCTTTAGGAAAAATTAAGCCGGGAGGCTATCTGTTTATTGAGATAGCCTGCAATCAGGGGGAGAAAGCCTTGGAGATGGCCCAGGCATATACCGAGGCAGAGATTATTAAAGATTTGGCAGGCAGAGAGCGAATACTAAAAGCCAGGAAGGGGTAGGCCCTGAAAACTCGATATATTAAGATTAATTCAGCCGCCCCGCAAGAAGATTTGATAGATGAGGCGGCCAGAATGATTAAGGCAAAAGAATTGGTGGCGTTTCCTACTGAAACAGTTTACGGTCTGGGTGCAGATGCATTTTCTGTCGAGGCAGTGAAAAAAATATTTAAAGTGAAAGGAAGACCACCGGAAAATGCGCTCCTGGTGCATGTAAGCAATATGGAACAGGTGCAAGGCCTGGTTACTTGTGTATCGGAAGATGCCCGCCGGCTAATCGAGGCGTTCTGGCCAGGTCCTTTATCTATTATCCTGCCGGCCTCAAGCTCTGTACCGGATATTATTCGGGGGGAGAAAGCGGGGGTAGGACTGCGCATGCCCGACCATACAGTAGCGCTTATGCTGATTGATAGGGCCGGACCACTGGCTGCTCCTAGTGCTAACCGTTATGGGCGTCCCAGTCCGGTTACCGCTGACCATGTTAGAAGCGATCTTGATGGGCAGATTGCAGCGGTATTGGATGCAGGCCCAACTGGAGTGGGGGTAGAATCTACCCTGATCGATCTGCAAAATGATTATAAAGTTCTAAGGCGGGGTGGTATTCCGCTGGAATCCATCCAAGAGGTTTTGGGCCAGAAAATAGAGGCACCTGACCGGGGCAGTACCTTCGAGTACTTGACCGACCTACTGGTCTTGCTGGCAGAAGATTCCCAAGAGCTGGATTCAATGTTAGAGGATTGTTTTAAACGGAAGAAGAAAACCGCCCTGGTGAATAATAAACACCAAAAAGGGTCAAAAAGAAACTATACTGGTTTAAGCTGCGAGTACGAATTGGATTTGATTAACGGGGGAGCTAAGCTGTATACCATAATTAGAGAGTGTGAGGCGAGTGATGTTGAGGTACTGGTATTTGCCCCCCTGCCATCTGATCTGACCGGCATAGCCGCATCGTTTTATGACCGGATAAAGAGGGCAGTATCACCCGGACCACAGTAAGTTAATTAGGTATTCAGGCGCAGGAGGATTCCCCCTGTTTCCTGTATGAGGAGAGATGGGAATGTCGGGGCAGCTGCTAACTATATGGCTGGTAGCGCTGGTATTAGGTATAGATGCTTTTTCCCTGGCCCTGGTCATGGGTTTACGAGGAACTGCTAAAGCTTATGAATACAAGTTTGCTGTGGCAGTAGGTGCATTTCATATATTAATGCCCTTATTAGGTTTAAGTTTGGGCTACACAGCCGGGAAAATATTGGGCTTGTGGGCCAGTTGGCTGGGCGCGGCAATACTTGCCTATGTGGGGGCAACTTTTATCAGGGAAGGCTGCCATGAAATCAAGAGATATTCCAGCAGCTTTGATCAGGCCCGCAAGCTGCTGACTGCACGCGAAAGTGGGTCAGAATATGGGGAAAAGAGCCTTTGGCTACTCACTGCCTCAGTAAGTATTGATGCTCTGGCCACAGGTTTTACTCTGGGCACTACCCAGATGCCGGTACTCTTGACCGTGATTATTATGGGGTTGACTGCCGGGCTTATGGCCCTGATAGGCTTTAGAAGCGGTAAAATAATGGGCAGCCTGGTCGGCCATTACGCGCAAATAGCAGGTGGACTAATATTGATTATGCTGGCAGTGAAAATACTGTTATAAAGCAGGGGGGGAGCATGGTGAAAAGGGTTCTTTTTGTATGCAGTGGAAATACCTGTAGAAGTCCAATGGCACAGGGGCTCTTCACCTGGATTATAGCCCAAGATCAAGGAGAGGATTATTCCAACGGGTATGAAATAGGGTCGGCTGGATTATTCGCAATCGATGGCATGCCTGCTGCTCAGGCGGCCCTGGATACCATGCTGGAGTATGAAATAGATTTATCCCGACATCGGTCCAGACTAATAGATCAGGAAATGGTCAATAATGCCGATTTGGTTCTGGTTATGACTCGAGAGCACTATCTGTATATGATGGAAATGTTTAGCGAAAGCCAGGGCAAAATCTATTTGCTGGGTGATTTTGCCGGTTATGATGATCAAGAAATTGTGGATCCATATGGCATGGGGATAGAATTATATAGAGAATGTGCCCTGCAAATAAAAGGGATGCTGGAAGCAATAGTGGAAAAACTAAGCAAATAAATTCAGCTGCGAAATATGTAGCTTGTTAAGGAGTGAAGTCCCGCTATGAAAATGGCTATTGGCAGTGACCACGCTGGTCTTTGGATGAAACAGGAGATAATTGATGAACTGCAAGCAGAAGGTTATCAAGTGCTTGATTGCGGAACCCACAACAGCGAATCGGTTGATTATCCAGATATTGCTGAAGCAGTTGCCCAAAAGGTGCTGGAAGAAAATATTTTTGGAATTTTGATCTGTGGAACGGGGATAGGAATATCGATCGCAGCTAATAAAATTCCTGGAATAAGAGCAGCCTTATGCCATGATCCTTATTGCGCGGTCCTGGCTCGGGAGCATAATGATGCTAATATAATTGCCCTTGGATCAAGAATAAGCGGAACGGGAATTGCCCTGGCAATGGTAAAAACTTTTCTTAATAGTGAATTCCAGGGAGGTAGACACCAAAGAAGAGTAGAAAAGATAGATAAGCTCGAAAAAAAATGTCATGAAGGGAGCAGGGCAAGTGGACTATATTGAAAAGTATGTTCAGTCTGTTGATCCAGAGATAGCTGAGGCTATCAAGCAGGAAGAAATGAGACAGAACAATAAACTGGAACTTATAGCTTCAGAAAACTTTGTGTCTCGTGCAGTTATGGCCGCGCAGGGGTGTGTGATGACCAACAAATATGCTGAGGGTTATCCGGGCAAGAGGTATTATGGGGGTTGTGAGTTTGTCGATGTAGCAGAGGACTTAGCTCGGGAAAGGGTTAAAAAAATCTATAATGCCGAACATGCTAATGTACAACCCCATTCAGGGGCTCAGGCTAATATGGCCGTGTATTTTGCGGCTTTGAATCCCGGGGATACGATTATGGGTATGAATTTGAACCATGGAGGCCACCTTACCCATGGCAGTCCGGTGAATTTTTCCGGGAAAAACTATAATTTTGTTGATTATGGGGTAAATGCTGAAACGGAAACCATAGATTATGATCAGCTCCGAAGTACTGCTATCAAAGCCCAACCACGTATGATAGTGGCTGGAGCCAGCGCCTATCCTCGTATTATAGATTTTGGGAAATTTAAAGAAATTGCCGATGAAGTAGGGGCTTATCTATTTGTAGATATGGCTCATATTGCAGGATTGGTAGCAGCCGGCCTCCACCCCAACCCAGTTGAGTATGCAGATTTTGTAAGTTCAACGACTCATAAGACCTTGCGTGGACCCCGAGGCGGAATTATTCTCTGCGGTCAGGAATGGGCCAGGAAAATTGACAGCGCTGTTTTCCCTGGTATTCAAGGTGGTCCGCTCATGCATGTCATTGCAGCCAAAGCAGTATGTTTCCAAGAAGCTTTAGCAGGAGAATTTAAGCAATATCAAAAGAATATTGTTGCTAATGCCAGCGCATTGGCAGCAGCACTTATGGAAAATGGATTAAGGTTAGTTTCGGGAGGAACTGATAATCATCTGATGCTGGTAGATGTTCGTCCCAAGAATCTTACCGGCCAAGAGGCGGAAGCAATTCTGGAATCGGTAAATATTACCGTTAATAAGAACACTATACCCTTTGATCCCCAAACACCTTTTGTAACCAGTGGGATCAGACTGGGAACGCCGGCGCTTAGCAGTCGAGGTATGAATGCAGAGGATATGAAGCAGGTGGCTAGAGCTATTTCTATAGCCCTGGGTAACCCCGAAAGCGAAAGCAAATTAGCGGAAGCCAGGGATATCGTCTATGAATTGTGTCAAAACCATAAACTGTACTAGAGTTTTATTTTGGTTTTGCTCGGGCTATATCCTGTATCCAATTTTTATTAAATAAATGATAGGAGTTTTCTTGTGGACACCAAAACGCTCTCATTACCAAAACTGAATCAACTTTCCCCTACCCTGGAATCAACAGCGTTAAAACTGATGGAAGAAACCGGGGAACTGGCACAGGTAATCGGTAAATTCAGGGGTCTTAGCGGAGAAAAGGTGAAGATGGACAATGACACCATCATCCGGGAAATAGCCCGGGAACTCCTGGATGTAGCACAGACAGCAGTCACTATGATGTTTGTGATGGAAGAAGAATTTGGCATTAATATAGACAGTGCTGTGCAGGCCCATGTGGCTAAATTAGAACAAAAAGGGTATTTAATACGTTGACGGGGAAACTCTTCGACAATAAATCTCAATAAAATGTAAAATTCGTGAGAGGATTTTGCGTCCTCGTCCTCGAATTTTATTGTACTTGAGTAAGAGTGTATAGCTTAAGGCTAAAAGGAATTTGGGTTTTTGTGCCGAATAGAGAAGGTGGATAGTTAAGACTAATTTAAAGGTGTGAATTAATGGCAGAGAAAAAACAAAAACACTGGGCCAGGGCCTTCAGCGAGGCGATAAACTTGGTCACAACTATAGCGGCTGCGGTTGGACTGTGCGGATACGGCGGATGGTGGCTGGATCAAAAATATGGTACCGGGCCAAAATTTACTGTAATTGGTGTGCTTTTGGGGATGGCCACGGCTATCAAAGTTATGTGGGATCGTATGATGGCAGACCAGCGTAAAGCAGACCAGCAAAAAAAAGAAACCAAATAAACCTTGTTAGCAGTCAAAGCCTGCCAAAAAGGCTTTGATTTACATTTTAGGTGACAGCTCGGATAACAGGAGAAGAAACTAGAAAACCTGATTATCTCAATAACGCTACTGTAGGAAGGGGGGAGAAAAGAATGATATTTGGTATGTGGGATGGCGCCTTTTTTCACATTGGGCCAATTCCAGTAGACCACCTGGTAGTTACTGAATGGGTAATCATAGCACTGATCGGAATAATTGCATTTATGGCCACTCGGGATATGCAGAAAGTTCCCAAAGGTTTGCAGAATGCATTCGAAGCAATAATTATATTTACCTATGATTTTTTTACCCAGTTAATGGACGAAGAGCATGTCGCTAAAAAATGGGCACCTTTGTTGTCTGCATTTTTCCTGTTCATCCTGATAAGCAACTACAGCGGTCTCATCCCAGGAGCCGCTCATATTGCGGGGTTCCAACCTCCTACCAGCAACTGGAACGTAACTATGACATTAGCAATAATTACGTTCTTTTCAGTTCATGTTGCAGGATTTTCGGAACATGGCGGACATTACCTGCATCACTTCGTGAGTCCAATGCCACTCATGTTGCCATTGAACTTGATAGAAGAACTGGCACATCCACTTTCCCTTACCGTCCGTCTATTCGGGAACATATTTGGTGAAGAGATGGTTATAGCATTTTTGCTATTCATGGCACCATTTGTTATTCCCGGGGCGATTATGGGCTTAAGCTTGTTGCTGGGTGCTATCCAAGCGATAGTGTTTACCATTTTGTCAGCTAGCTATATAGCGGCTGCAGCTGGAGAGGGTCATTAAAAATTAGTCATTAAATTTTGCTCATTTTTTGGTTAGAGCTAGAAAGGAGGGAAAAAGATGGGAGTAGCATTAGGTGCTGGTCTTGCAGTATCAATCGCTGGTATAGGTGGCGGTATTGGTATGGGCGTAGCTGGAGGCAAAGCTTTCGAAGCCATCGCCAGACAGCCTGAAGTTGGAGGGGATGTAAGAACACTTCTCTTCATAACTCTGGCTTTTATTGAAACCCTGACTATTTATGGTCTGCTGATTGCAT